>CADBBS010000120.1 GCA_902793045.1 uncultured Lachnospiraceae bacterium | reverse complement strand
GTACACTGCGCCGCTAAACGAACAGATATAAGCAACTTCCAGGCAATGGAAATATCTAACGTACATGCCGCATTTGGGTATTCATCTTTTAATCTTTGAATTATCTCTAATGCTAGTTCTTTCTTTCTCATAAAAGCATTATAACACACATAGCAAGGGACGGGGGAGAAAGGATAGGGGTACGAACGATTGTTAGTGAGACCCCTATTCTTTTCCCCCGTCCATATACAAAGTATGATATAATGCACTTTGGAGAGAAGAAAGGATAAGTATGAGACATAATTATCATAAGATTTCAGAAGAACTTCAAAATCGCATAAAAGAAGATATGAAGAATCATTACCAAAGTCCTTATAGATGTAATGATGAAGACATTGTTAGAAGAAATATGGAAAGAGATAAGGCCACGCTTTGGAGGCCTGCTTTTCAACGCGATATAGAAAAGATTCTTCATATTCCATACTACAGTAGATATACGGACAAGACGCAGGTCTTTTCGTTTATCAATAATGATGATATTTCTAGACGCGCACTTCATGTTCAGCTAGTTGCGCGTATTGCAAGAAATATTGGACGAGTGCTTGGTCTTAATGAAGATTTGATTGAGGCTATGGCTTTGGGTCATGATATTGGACACACTCCATTTGGACATGCTGGAGAAAGATACTTAAACGATGTTTATCATGCTAGAACTGGTAGATTTTTTAACCATAATGTTCAAAGTGCAAGAGTACTTGATAAATTGTTCCAGAGAAACATTAGTCTTCAAGTGTTAGATGGTGTTCTTTGTCACAATGGCGAGTTTGAACAGAAGGAGTACAGACCAAAACTTGGCAAAACTTTTGACGATCTCGACAAAGAAATCGAAAGCTGCTACACAGATGGACCATCAGCCATTAAGTCTTTAGTTCCAACTACATTAGAAGGATGTGTAGTCAGAATTTCAGATATGATTGCATACATTGGAAAAGATAGACAGGATGCGTTGACTGCAAAGATTATTGATTACGATACAGAGTTTTCAAGTGAGAGCATTGGAGATAAAAATGCTGAGATTATAAACAACCTTAGTGTTGATATTATTGAAAACAGCTACGGCAAAGATTACATACTTTTAAGTGAAGCTGCATACAATGATTTGAGAACTGCTAAGCGTGAGAACTATGAGATGATTTACTTGAGTGAGGATACTCAGAAAGAATATGACAGTATCATTGGTCCAATGTTTGAGAAGTTATATGACAGACTTTATGAAGATGTAGTGTCTGGAGATGAAAACTCAATCATTTATCGTCACCACATAAACTTTATTAACAACAATAATCATGATAGAGGGGCAGCTGATTATAGGGAAGAAGATAAACATCAGATTGTCGTAGATTTCATTTCAAGCATGACAGATGATTATTTCATCGCATTATACAATGAATTATTCCCAGAAGATAAAGCTGACATCAAATTTAAAACCTACTTTTAAGGGCAAGAAAAAAACGAGAAAATGAACGATTTTTAGTGAATTTCTCGTTTTTTTCTGCCTTGAAAAGAACACTCATTTTTGTTATAATCTTATCAATTTGGATACATGAAAATCCAAAATAATTTAGCGAGGAAAAATAATGAAAGCATACCTAATTTTAGAAGACGGTACGGTGTTTGAGGGCACTTCCATAGGAACCGAAAAAGAGGTTATAAGTGAAGTTGTTTTCAATACATCTATGTGGGGTTATTTAGAAGTTTTAACTGACCCTTCGTATGCTGGACAAGCAGTTTGTATGACATATCCTTTAATAGGAAACTACGGTATCTGTTACGAGGATATGGAATCATTAAAACCTTGGCCTGATGCATACATAGTACACGAGTTAAGTAGAACAAATTCTAACTTCCGCTCAGAAGGCTCTATCCAAGATTTCTTGGTAGATAATGATATTCCAGGAATTGCTGGTATCGATACAAGAGCACTTACAAAGATCCTTAGAAATAAGGGTACAATGAACGGAATGATTACAACTAAGAAGTATGATGACTTAAATGAGGTTCTACCAAAGATTAAAGAATACAAAGTAAGTGGCGTGGTTGATGCCGTTACTTGTGATTCAAAGAAAGAATTAGAATCCCTTGTAGAGGGTAAGAATTATAAAGTAGCTCTACTTGATGTTGGAGCTAAAAACAATATTCCACATTCACTACAAAAGTATGGATGTGATGTTACAGTTTTTCCTGCTAGAACTCCTGCAGAGGAGATTATCGATTTTGCTCCAGACGGAATTATGCTTTCAAACGGTCCTGGAGATCCAAAGGAATGTGAATACGAAATAGAGCAGATTAGAAAACTCTATGATACAGATATCCCAATCTTTGCTATTTGTCTTGGACATCAGTTGATGGCTTTGGCTATGGGATTTGATACAAAGAAAATGAAGTATGGTCACCGCGGTGGTAACCATCCAGTAATCGATTTAGATAGCAAGCATGTTTACATCTCATCACAGAATCATGGATATATGGTTGATGATGCGTCAGTAGACGAGAAGATTGCTAAGGTAGCATTTGTAAATGTAAATGATAAGACCGTAGAAGGTCTACGTTATAAGAATAAAAATATATTTACAGTACAATTCCACCCTGAAGCATGCCCTGGTCCACAGGATTCAGAGTGTCTTTTTGGTGAGTTTATAAATATGATGGAGGTGAAGAAGAATGGCTAGAGATGAAAGCATTAAAAAAGTATTAGTCATAGGTTCAGGCCCCATCGTTATAGGTCAGGCTGCAGAGTTTGACTACGCCGGTACACAGGCGTGTCGTTCTCTAAAAGAAGAGGGATTAGAAGTTGTTCTTCTAAACTCTAACCCAGCCACTATCATGACTGATAAGGATATTGCTGATGAGGTTTATATTGAGCCTCTAACAGTTCCGATCCTTAAACAGATTATAGAGAAAGAAAAACCTGACAGCATTCTTCCAACACTAGGAGGACAGGCTGGACTTAACCTTGCTATGGAAATAGCAGAGACAGGTTTCTTAGAAGAGCACAATTGTCGTTTGATTGGTACAACTAGTCAAACAATCAAGAAGGCTGAAGATCGTCTTGAGTTTAAAGAGACTATGGAAAAGATTGACGAGCCTTGTGCACCATCTTTGGTAGTTGAGAGCATCCAGGAAGGTATTGATTTTGTAAATCAAATCGGATACCCAGTAGTTCTTCGTCCTGCATACACACTTGGTGGTAGTGGCGGCGGAATTGCTCACAACCAGATGGAACTAGAAGAGATTCTAGAAAATGGTCTAAGACTTTCTCGTGTGGGTCAAGTTTTAGTTGAGAAATGTATTGCCGGATGGAAAGAGATTGAGTACGAGGTAATGCGTGACTCCGCTGGAAACTGTATCACAGTTTGTAACATGGAAAATATTGACCCTGTTGGAGTTCATACTGGTGACAGTATAGTAGTAGCTCCTTCACAGACATTGGGCGACAAAGAGCACCAGATGCTTCGTACATCAGCTCTTAATATTATAAATGAACTTGGAATTACTGGTGGATGTAACGTGCAGTATGCTTTGCATCCAGAAACTTTTGAGTACTGCGTTATTGAGGTTAACCCAAGGGTAAGTAGATCTTCGGCGCTCGCGTCAAAGGCTACAGGTTATCCTATTGCAAAGGTAGCAGCGAAGATTGCTATCGGATACACACTTGATGAGATTAAGAATGCAATCACTCAGAATACTTTTGCCAGCTTTGAGCCTACACTTGATTACTGTGTAGTTAAACTTCCAAGACTTCCATTTGATAAGTTTATTACAGCTTCTAGAAAGCTTACAACTCAGATGAAGGCTACTGGAGAGGTTATGAGTATTTGTAACAACTTTGAAGGTGCCTTGATGAAGGGTATTAGATCACTAGAGCAGCACGTTGAATGCTTGAGAGATTATGATTTCTCAGATCTAACTGACGATGAGTTAGAGAAGATGCTACACAAGGTTGATGATAGACGAATCTGGATTGTGGCGGAAGCATTAAGACGTGGTGTTTCATATGAGCACATTCATGAAATCACAATGATTGATGAATGGTTCATTGATAAGATTGCAATCATTACTGAAATGGAAAAAGCTCTTGAAACAGAAGAGTTGACTGTAGAATTGCTACGTGAGGCTAAGAGAATTGAATTTCCTGATACAGTTATTGCAAGACTTACTGGAAAAACAGAAGAAGAAATCAAACAGATGCGCTACGACAATAACATAGTAGCTGCATACAAGATGGTTGATACATGTGCGGCTGAGTTTGAGGCTGCCACACCTTATTACTATTCAGTATACGGTGGAGAGAATGAGGCAGAAGAAACTAACCCTGAAAAGAAAGTATTAGTTCTTGGTTCTGGACCTATCAGAATCGGACAGGGTATTGAGTTTGACTTCTGTTCAGTTCACTGTACTTGGGCTTTCAAAGAAGAAGGCTACGAGACTATTATTGTAAATAACAACCCA
Source organism: uncultured Lachnospiraceae bacterium (assembly GCA_902793045.1). Lineage (GTDB taxonomy): Bacteria > Bacillota > Clostridia > Lachnospirales > Lachnospiraceae > Eubacterium_G. The sequence continues at coordinate 53 of CADBBS010000120.1, read as the reverse complement.
GAGACAGTTTCTACTGACTTTGATATTGCAGATAAACTTTACTTTGAACCACT
>CADBBS010000119.1 GCA_902793045.1 uncultured Lachnospiraceae bacterium | reverse complement strand
TCTACGTCAAAATCTATTATCTTATTCAAAGCCTTTGGATTAATTCCATCTCTAGGTGGATCAAGAATTAACATATCTGGCTTTTCCTCTATCTCATCTATTACTTTTAAAACATCGCCCGCAATGAATTCGCAGTTATCAAGTCCGTTCAACTCGGCATTTTCTTTGGCGGCCTCAACTGCTTCTTCTACTATCTCCACGCCAATCACTTTCTCTGATACTGGCGCAATCATCTGTGCGATAGTCCCTGTTCCAGAGTATAGATCAAACACGGTTTGGTCTTTTGTATTTCCAATATACTCGCGTGCCTTTTCGTATAGCACTTCTGCGCCCAGTGAATTTGTCTGGAAGAAAGAAAATACAGAAATCTTAAATTTAAGCCCTAGTATTTCTTCATATATAAATTCTTCGCCGTAAATGATTCTAGTTTCGTCGCTCTGAACGATGTCCGCTACACCATCATTTATGATGTGGAGAATCCCTTTCACTTCTGCTGATAAGTTTAAATCTAGAATCGCATCCTTTAGTCCATCTATAAATGTAGCCTCATCCCCGTCAAACTGTGAACTAGTAACGAAACCAACTAACAACTCATTTGTCCTAACAGTTCTTCGCACAAGCAAGTGTCTAAGGTACCCTTCGTGTCTCATCTTATGATAGAAAGGAATATTTTTATCTGCGCAGTAATCTAGCACGCATCTTAACACCTTGTTGTAATCTGTATCTACAATCTTACACTCGTCCACTGTCACTATGTCATGGAAGCTTTCTTTCTTATGCATTCCTAGTGCCAAAGGGCCGTCTTTGAACTCATCGCCAAAAGAAAACTCCATCTTGTTTCTATAAGCCCACTGACTTGGACTTCCTATTATTCCCTCAAATTCATATTCACCATCAATCGCATTATCAAGCAAGTCTTTAACTAACCCCTTCTTAACTTCTAGTTGGTTTTTGTAAGACATGGTCTGATAAGCGCACCCGCCACAAAGACCAAAGTGTGGACAAAGTGGTGTCGCATCTTCTAGGTCCGATTTTTTCTCAACCTCGCGCAAACGACCAAGCGAATACTCACTTCTTTTTTTAGACACTACAAAACGGACGCGCTGACCTTTCAGCGCGCCCTTTACGATTGCGGTACCTTCTTCCCCGCAATCCACAATTCCCTTGTTAGGGAATTTAAGTTTGATCACTTCTCCAGTGTATTCAACACCTTTTTTCATTATTCTTTATTCGTCCTCGAATTTGTCATCATCATCGAATAATTCATCATAGTCATCTTCAAAATCGTTGTAGCGGATTTTGTCGATTAGTCTATATACTGAATAAACAGCACCTGCTGCTGCAGCTGCCACTGCGATAACAAGTACCACAATACCAACCTTCTTCAAAGGTTTTTTCTCTTTTTCCTTCTTGATGATTTTTCCTACTTCGATTCCTTTTTTGAATTCTTCTACACCTTTTTTCACTTCTTCAATACCTTTTTTAAAATCGTCCATAATACACCTCGTCCGAATTATTTATAGTAAAATTATAACACCGCGCCACCTAAAAGTGAAGATTTTTTACTACAAACAAAAACACAAGGGTTCTCACTAACAATCGTTCGTAACCCTTGTGTTTTTGTTTGTTTTAAATTTTCTCTAATTTTGCGAAGGAGGCCATCATCATTTTTTGTCCGAAGTCATCAAAATCTACTGTTACTTGGTAGTCGCGGGGACCATCTTCTATTTCTTTGACAGTGCCTTCGCCAAACTTCTGATGAACTACTCTGTCTCCTACTTTATAATCTACTTCTGCTTTCTCTACTGAGAATTCTTTGCCAAACGATGGTTTACTCTTTGGCTTTCCATATGATGGTTTCTTCTTAAACGCTTTTACTGCATCACTATTGGAAGAATCATCTCTTCTTCCCTGATAACCACCGCCATGTCCTAGTGATCCTTCGTAACCGCCGAAGTTACTGAAGCTATTTTTCTTTCTCATTCCATGAGCCATAGTATCAGTCACGTTTTTACTATTAACTATCTTAGATGGAATCTCTTTTACAAATCTAGAAATCATATTGTACTGAGTTTCGCCGCGAATCATTCTGCGTTTCGCGTAACTAATAGTTAGTTTTTTCATTGCTCTAGTGATAGCAACATACGCCAGCCTTCTCTCTTCCTCTAGTTCCTCGTCATCTTCAGACATTATAGTCATATAACTTGGGAACAATCCATCTTCCATTCCACAGAGGAAAATATGAGGATACTCTAATCCTTTGGCGCTGTGGACTGTCATCATAACTACATAGCTGCTGTTCTCATCCAATGTGTCGATGTCAGAAACCAAAGAAACTTCTTCTAAGAACTCACCTAAGTTAGGTTGCTCGGCATTTTCTTCGTACTCCGCCACTTTACTAACCAACTCATCAATATTTTCAATACGGCCATCTGCCTCGTCGGTTTCTTCTGCCACCAACTCAGCCACATAGCCCGTAAGTTCAATCAATTTATCGACTACATCCTTAATGCTGTAAGGACTGCTTGGAAGGTCTTCTCCTTCCACTGGTAGTTCCGAACTTGGACCAAGCATATCGCTAAGTTCCTCTATCATATCCGTAAAGCCTTTAATCTTTGTAGCAGTACCAGCATTTATTCCTGGCACATCACTTGCCTTAAGGAATGCCTCATACAGATTAATGTCGTGCTCTCTAGCGTAAGTCTTAACTTTATCCACAGTAGTCTGTCCGATTCCACGCTTTGGCACATTTATCACACGCTCCACCGACAAATCATCCGTAGGATTCGCAATTATACGTAGGTACGCCAAGATATCTTTGATCTCACGTCTCTGGTAGAAGTTTTGTCCGCCAATAATTTTGTACGGAATATTCTTCATCATCAGTTTTTCTTCTAGCGCACGAGACTGCGCATTTGTTCTATACAAAATGGCATAGTCATTATAGTCTGCTCTGCCATTATCCACTTCTTCTTTAATAGTATCAGCCACCATCTCAGCTTCAGCAAAACCGTCTTCAGCCTGGTATACTTCAATCTTTTCTCCGCGGTCTTCGTCGCACCAAAGAGTCTTGTCTTTTCGACCCTCGTTGTTTTTTATAACTGCGTTTGCCGCATCCAAAATGTTTTTAGTTGATCTGTAGTTTTGTTCTAGCTTTACTACCCTTGCATTTTCGAAATGATTTTCAAATGACAAAATGTTTCCGATATCTGCGCCACGGAATTTGTAGATAGACTGATCGTCATCGCCCACCACGCAAATATTCTGATACTTTGACGCAAGCAACTGCACAAACTTAAACTGCGCCATATTTGTATCCTGGTACTCATCCACCATTATGTATTTCAAGCGCTCCTGATACATCTCAAGAACCTCTGGATGCTTCTGGAAAAGTTCAACCGTCTTCATGATTAGGTCGTCAAAGTCCATAGCATTACTCTTCTTAAGGATTCTTTGGTACTCCTCATAAATTTGAGAAATAGTTCTCTCCTTAAAATCGTGAGTAGCTATATCTCTAACGTCTGATACAGTCATCAGTTTGTTTTTGAAATCAGAAATCTTTGCAACTACACCCTTCTCTTTGAAAAGTTTAGTGTCAAGATTCATCATCTTTATAATGTCACGCATTACTTTCTTCTGATCATCTGCATCGTAAATAGTGAAGTCATTTTTATACCCTACCTGATCTGCAAAACGACGAAGAATCTTCACGCACGCTGAATGGAAAGTGCTTACCCAAACTTGGTCCGCGCCAAAGCCCACCAGCTTATCAATACGCTCTCTCATCTCGTCTGCTGCTTTGTTTGTGAAAGTGATTGCCATAATCTGATATGGCTCCACTCCCTTTTCTTTTATAAGATACGCCACTCTGTGAGTCAAAACTCTAGTCTTTCCAGAGCCCGCACCCGCTAAAATAAGCAGTGGACCATCTGTGTGGTACACTGCCAATTCTTGCATATCATTTAATGTTACATCTGCTTTAAATGTTTTGTCGCTCATTTACTTTTATTTCTTGCCTTTCATTCTATCAAGCGCCATATCGTATCCATCGTTTCCGTAGTTTAGTGAACGATTCACTCTACTGATGGTAGCTGTGGAAGCGCCTGTATCTTCCGAAATATCTAAATATGTTCTGCCCTGTCTAAGCATTAGCGCAACTTCAAAACGCTGCGAAATTGAGAGCAGTTCGTTTATAGTGCAAACATCTTCAAAGAATGTGTAGCACTCTTCTTTATTCTTTAGAGTTAAAATAGCATCAAATAAATGATCTACTTCTTTAGTTCTAATCTTTTTGCTCATAGTGTGACCTCCGAACATGTTGTTTACTTTTACATTTTAACACTCTAAAGCCTGAAAGTCTATATATATTTTAACAATTATCGCCTAACCGCATACTTTTGTCTGTATGCAAGGAATATTCCTATCAAACCTAGTACTAAGACACCTATTCCGTATACTACTTCTATAAACATAACGTGTCCCACATAATATCCGTAGTAGTCCTTCATAAACGAATCTGTCAGGTTGAAATTATAAAGGTATCCGTTAGCTACTA
>CADBBS010000118.1 GCA_902793045.1 uncultured Lachnospiraceae bacterium | reverse complement strand
TCTGCAATGTCAAGCAAAGCACTCAAGCCGAACAGGACCAGGACGATACGTGGTAAATTAATCATTGTCTTCTCTCTGTTTTGTTTGTAAATGTTAGTTCAAATTGTTAATAAAAATGTTGTCTAATTCTCTTACATATAAGGGTTTAATGTAAGAATAAGAAGGGGGAGGAAATGCAATGAATTATGTGCTCATCTAGCCAAAATTGCAACAAATGCTCTGTTTTCTCTATTTTTTTATTACTTTTGTGAACTATAATAAAGGTTTCTTCCATTATTAATTGACGTTTTGGGGGATTTCCTTCTTTAGTTAGCATAATTTGACCTACTTAAACATAATTAAGTATTGATAGACAACGAATATGCATTTGTCAACTTATCACGATATTATCTATCGGACAATCAACACGGATTGCCCGGGGTACGGTTACTTGGAGGTTTTTGCCAACACCTTGCATTCTCATAGAGAAAATGACGATTTAAATATCGGGAATGTATTACTCTTTCTAAAACTTGAGACAAATAGTAACTCTACAGAATTTCTTTATTTCGTTGATGAACGAAGATTTAATACCAATTGCTTCAAACTAACTGAAATTGCTAGTCAAAATCGAGTAATTGATTCATCAAGAGAAGATATGACACCTTTCAAGAATACAACTGAATTGGGTGGATTCCATGTCATTGCCTTCCCTGTACACCCAAAAGCATCAAGTGAGAAACTATTTACATTGAAAGGCGTTGTGATGCTTTTATCCCAAACAGAAATAAAGCTTTCAGCAATTGAGCAGGAACAATTATACAACATGTTATGCACACAGAAGCCAAAGACACTTGAATGTCCTCAGGTTGGGAAAGCCATAAAGTTATTGGTTAGTTCAGAGGGGAAAGTATGTGATATTTCTTTAAAAGACAGGCATGTTGTTTTAGGTCAAGCATTAGACATTTTGGCTAATAAAGGAGATGAAAAGAAGAATATACATGGGCTTAGGCATTTTTCTTTTTGGTCTTCCAATAATATTGAGAAAAGATATTTGTGTAAAGAATTCAATAAGAATACTTATGGAGATTTTCTTCATGATATTACGCATAAAGTGCTTGATGGACAATCGCACTTTATAGCTGAATACTTTAATTTCTATAAAGAGCATGAGGGAAGCTCTTTTAAAGATGTAATTCAGTTGTTCAAATATGATGATATTGAAAGTAGTCTTAATAATAGTAAACAGTACTTTCCTAATATCGGTTTAACAAGAGAAAATACCTCTGTAATTGTTGTCCCACTTAATTTTGATCCTCATATTAGTTTCTGTTGTTTCTATATTAAGGACATTTTTTATACCCCGTTTGTGTCAATTACTTTTTTTAAGAAATTCTGCGATGCTATAAGACAACGGATTAACTTAATTAATGAGATAAATATTAAAAATATGCTTAATGAAATGATGGTGGCATCATTTACGCATCCCAAAAGTACAGATTATTTTAGGGAAATAAGCAATATTCTAAAAAAGAGTAATGAAGCTGAAGATTGCTTAATCTATCTTAAAAATGATGCAGGTACTCATTTTTTACTGGCATCAGAAGAAGATGAAAATAACACATCAACGATTCATGAAAGTAATGAACAATTAGAGGGTTTTGATTGTTTCTTACCTGGAAAGATTAAATCCAGCGGTTTTATCCAAGATAGTATTCATTTGGCCATAAAAAACCGTACATCTATTTGCAGTTACCCAGAGAATAAAGATGATAAGTTTAAGTCAGTATGTGTCATTATCATCAAAGATGCTGATAATTCTGTTTGTGGTTTTATTCTTCTCATAGATAAAAGTCACAAACAAACACAGAGTACGGGACTCTATTTTAATGAGTTGTTTTTTTATAATAATATTTACATTACGGAATCATGTTCTAAATTTTTACTGCTCTATCTAAGTATCATGCAATCCAACAATAGAAAGATCCGACTATTAAAAAAACTAAGGCATGAAATTCCTGATTGCGCTCATGTGATAGACAAAGACATTACTGAAATATCTAATCGTATTGAAGATCGTGGATATCGCATTAATAGGTTTCCACGGAGAGTAAGAGAGATATTAATTAATAGTAGAAGAATTGACAATATCGCATCCTTTTTCTCTACAATTGATTTTGACGATTATCGATTTCTTGAATTTCCCCATCCATTTAATTTGAGAGATTATATGGCTGAAAGACTAGATCAATTCAAAGAAGAAGCTTCTTACCGAGGTGTAAATGTAAGATGTAATACAGAAATTGACACTCCTACTCTTGAAGTAAGTGATTATTATCTTCATGCAATCACTAATATAATTACAAATGCCATTAGATATGCTGCACCCGGGACTTGCATTTGGATTCGTTCGAACTCTGAAGAAATAACAATTTCTGATATTGGAATTCAAATCAAGGATTCTGAAATGGACAAAATATTCAAAGAAGGCTATCGAAGTGTTTCGGCAAAAGACGTGAACGAACGTGGTATGGGATACGGGCTGTATTTAGTAAAGCGAATACTTGATGCTTATGGCCATTCCATTGATGTTACTTGTGATAAAGTTGAGGACAGGAATCTTTTTGCAGAAAGAATGGTATCAAATATTATTTCTGAATTCACTCCTGAAGAGAGAAAAGACTATGTATTACAAGACACATATCCTCAAGAAGAACCTGAAGTATGGAGAAGAGTTAATGCCATAAAAAAGAGCGAATCAAAGATATTATATAAATACCATTCTTTTATCAATAGAGATAATAAAAGCTGTCAGTGGTGGTTTGATTATCATCGAAAAAATGGTCCTACATTTTTTTGGATGGAAGACGATTACTTTTGTCAAGCTGTATATCATGTTACATTTTCAATTAAATTACCAAAATGAACAAGAAAATTCTTATTATTGATGACAATCCTTTTAATTGTGAGGATTATATCGCTCCACTTAGTGAGAGTTTCGATGTTACTGTCTGTATGTCTCTTCGAGATGCTAAACGTAAGGTTGAGATGTACAATTATGACTTAATCATCATTGATATAATGATGCCTACAAGTGGTATTAAAGACAAAGATGAGTTAAAAACTGGACTGAACTTTTACAATGAAGAACTAAAACCATTGGAGAGTGTAAAGGTTTTACAGATCTTGTTTTGGTCGAATCTTTCGCAAAAAACATATGATGATTTTTTTACCGCACATAAGCCTGACAATGTTGATTTTCTTCACAAAGAACTCAGGAATAAGAATCATCTATTTGAAAAAGTCACAGAACTATTAAAATAAAATAAGTAGCAATGGATAAAAACAAAGATAATAGACTTCTCAAGATTATTCGTTATTTCTGTCTTTTTTCTGTGTTAATAGTTTGTGGCATTATAGTAGCCTTAGTTTTTGCCAATAGAGAAAAGGTTGGGATTTCGTTGGATCAAACAGGGACATTAATTTTCACTGTGATTGGATTTCTCTTTGCATTTGCTGGAATCAATATTTATTCAATATTCAATACTAATATTGACGAAGAAAAAAATCAATTGAAAATTTTGCAGGGAAAATATGAGAAGGAATTGATATTTACCAAAAAACAATGGGATTTCTCTAAAAAGTTGATTGAATACTATTTAAAATGTCAAATGGTTATTGACTCTCAATCATTCAATAGAAAAGACTATGATTGGCTAACATCTATCAATAAATATATTGATGAATTCACAAAGTATTTAACTAATTTATATCAAGGCTTTTATGATGCTCAATATAGTTCTCTTACAAGTGATTTCCTTGAAATTAGTGATGGTATGGCTGTATTACTTAATTCATTTTACAAACGAATAGATAAGCCGGATTCAACGTTCTTTGAAAAAATGAGTGTTAGCGACATCAGTTATTTTAAATCTTATCTACAAGAAACTATCACTAAGCTTGAAGAGTTACATTTACTTGAAGATAATCTTAAACAACAACTCCGGCTTTAGTGCCTTATTTCATAAGCTGAACTATGATAAAGTCATTTTATGGACATCCCACCTTAAGAAATACTATCACTTATCTAATATAAGGTATTATTTTTATGAGGTTAATCAGACATAAAGGGTTTGTACTATATCTTGTCTGAGCTATAAGTCCAAAATAATTGAGTTATAGCTCAACTTCTGCATTCAAATCTGCCGAATCATGTCAAAAACATCATTTCGCGGCAGAATATAGTATATTATATTTTGCCGAATCGATACTTTTTACTATCTTTGCGGCAGAATATAATCACAAAACCATATAGACTATGAGCGCAATCATCGGAAGAAAACAGGAAATGGAAGAGCTCGAAAGGCTCTACAGGAGTGACCGACCTGAATTTGTGGCCGTGTATGGTCGACGGCGTGTTGGTAAAACTTTTCTTATCAAACAGGCACTGAAGGACCGTATCACTTTCCAGCATACAGGTGTTTCGCCCATTGACCAGGATGACGAGAAAAGCCGAATGAAAACCCAGTTGGAGAGCTTCTATTATTCCATGCTGAATCATGGACTTGAGGGGTTCAAGATGCCCAAGTCCTGGATGGAAGCATTCTACCAGTTGGAGCAGCTGCTTGCA
>CADBBS010000117.1 GCA_902793045.1 uncultured Lachnospiraceae bacterium | reverse complement strand
GTCACTGTCTTTGTCGCGGCCTTGTAGTCCTTTGTTCCAGCTGCAGACACCTTGACTTTAACTTTATATTTGCCCTTCTTCAACTTCTTCTTAACAGTAAGTTTTCCAGTTTTGGCATTAATCTTGAAGTACTTCTTAAACTTCTTCTTTTTAACGCTTGTGATTTTGTAAGTAGCTTTTGTCTTAACGCCGCTCAACTTCATTATCTTACTACGCTTGAAAGTCTTCTTCTTTTTCTTAAGTTTCTTGTACTTAATCTTAACTTTCTTGCCCTTGGCTGTAAGTTTTTGTTTACCCTGTGTCACTCTCACTTCAAGTGTGGTCTCGTAACCTAGAGAATCACTTACAGATATTTCAGTCTTTCCAACACTTACACCAGTCAATATTCCATTTTTAAATGCGGCAATCTTTGGATTGGCTGATTTCAAAGTTACATTTTTATAATCATCAATACTTTCGCCGTCTACATAGATAGTCATTTCTTGCGATTCACCACAAGCAACCTTAGCGTAATCTTCGAAGTCAAATTTATACTTACCATCTTTGGCAACTACTACCTTAACAACTTGTACTCCATATCCTTCCGCTGTCACTTTAACATATGCTGTTCCCGGACGAATAGATTTAACATTTGCATAGTATGGATTAATCTCATTTGGAGTTAGCGTAATATACTTTTCTCCACCTGGCATTAATTCCCATTCAACGTTGCAGTTTGCAGGAATTGAATCCTCATTACCTTTAAAGTTGAATATCATATTCAATTCTGAGCTTTCTGGGTCATAAGGATTAAGTGTTACATTACTTCCATAGTAGAGGTTTGTGTTGACATTTTCTTCCGGAGAACAATAACCTTTAATTGGGAAGTTATCAAAAGTCATAAACGCAGTCATGTCTGGGAAAAACTCATCCATAAACTTCTTATCTGTCATATCATTCCATTTGCCTTTATATTTTACAAAACTCTCTTTTTTATTTACAACTCCTCTTACATACGATGGCATTTCATATAACGCTGCCATAACCTCATTCTCTGCTGTTTCTAGGTTAATATTGTATTCTCCATCAGCAGTAATTTCCTCAATCTCAATTGAATAGTTTTGACCCTTATTGAGTCTAACTTTTGTTGGTAGTTTGAGTTTATGGAATCCACCATACTCATAAGGATCCGTCTGTCCTGATAACACTTTCACACCATCAATTGGGCTGTCAAATTCATCAGGAAGAATATATACGTTATATTTAACTTTTGTACCAGGCGATGCAGTAACAAAACCAATTTGATCTAATGATTGTGTACTCTCCGCTTTAAACACATTGGCTGTACTAGCCTCATCCGGTGCGCATGTATCTACAAAATCATCAACAGGCATAAAGTCATATTGATCTATGTTATATCCATCTGTGTTGTCTCTCTCGAAGGCCATAGCCTCTGGCATATCAATCGACTTATCATAATATGACAACCAAAAATATCCTGTTCCTTTTCCTTCATTATTTGGAATTCCCCAGTTTCCTCGTCCTTTATTTGGGAATTCATTTTCTCCAGAACCCCAACTATTTTTAACTAGGAATGCACCATCTTCTGGTGGTTCTTTGCCTTCGACGAAGTTCTCTTTAGGATAATTATCATCCCATCCCACTACTGTTACAGCATGGTTGGCATCTGCAATTTCGTATGTATAGTGTGCCCAGTTTTTGCTGATGTACTTTCCTTCTGTTGTTTGATTTGGCATACTGGTGTCTGCGCAGAAGCCTATTCCCACCGCACGTTTTTTCATAAGTTGGTCTTTTATAGCCATAGTTCCTTCAGGATTGTACTCGTATGACTTTTCAGCATAGTCATCGTCACTCTCTTTAATATTAGCTGGAGATGGAAGCATATATGATTCGCTCATCTCGTATGACTGAGCAAAACGTTTGTCTTCTGGAATATCCCAGTCGTCATCGTCGCTATAGCAATAATTTTGCCATGTGCCATCAATGAACATTTTGTCTGCCCATTTATTCTTTCCATGGTATTCAAATATTGGATCCACATTTTCCTCGACAGGACCTATCCCTGATGAATACATACTGGAAGCATATACTATAAATCCACCCATATTCAATTTATCTGATACGGAAAGATTCTTATCTACAAAATATCTACCTTCTCCATTTTGAGAATTGTTTGGATCGCTTATTGGCTTTGCACTAAATACTGTCAAATGTTTTTCAGACAAATTAAAAGTGTCAGCATCTAATCCATCTATTAGTGCCAAGTTAGAACCTAGAATACTAGTCTCAGCTACAGCTGTAGCAGCAAAACCCCAACAAGTTCCAAATGGGTTTTGGAACTTAACTGGTGTGACATAGTTTTTGCCATCTACATTTCTCAAATCAAATTTTGCTGGGGCATTAGCTATCTTTTTCTTCAAAGCTTTTCTTCCAGCATTATCTCCTTTTGAGAAATCAAAAACATCACTATTCTCACTCTTTATAGCACTAGTCTTCTTCGAAGCACTAACACTACTTGTGGCAGGAAACATTCCCACTACCATAGCAAGTGACAAAACAATTACCGCTACTTTCTTCATCATTTTTTTCATTTCAGTTTCTCCAATCTTTTTATTTCAAAAAAAGTTATCGACTATTATTAGCCGATAACTTTAAACTTTTTAACTTGATGTTTCGTATCTATCTTTTCCCTGGCATAAGCATACATACAACTCTGTATTAGTTAGTGCCATATATGGTGCTACGTACACCACAGATAAGATTCCGCATGTCATAGCTGCCAACAAAATCCAAGGGAAAAATGATAAGTCCAAAATAAATGTGTCCATCTTATTTCCGTCCATTATCTTCTTAGTCATACCAAATGCTTCACTCACTGTGAGTTCAGGATTTTCTGCCAAAAGATATGGAATCATTCTATATTCATATGACTTAATAATTCCTGGTACAATCAACAACAATGCCCATAGGAATGTATATAAATCTCTCAAGAACATAATTGCTACTATTCTTATATAGCCTTCGGTGAAGGTTTCTACTAACGCCCTCATCTTAGGTTTATTCTCGGTTCTATTCCTTAGATACCATTTCATACATCCTACATGAATAGGATTTAAAACAAATACCTTCAAAGCAAAAGCCAAAAACAAAGAAACCATTAGCGCCATAACAAACAGCGCCCAAGAAGATCCCGGATAACCTGGCATAATGCTTCTAACAGCTGCGTCCACTTCTTCTTTATATCTTTTAAGAGCAATGTCAGGTCTGTATCTATATATATCGATTCTGTTCTGATCATCTATATCCATATCCTGATCATTTTGAACAACTTGAGAATTCCCATAAGGATTTACTAAATCTCTCACTTCGTTTGAAACATATGAGGTAGCTGCCGTAGGTGTAACAAGTGTAAGAATCAGTGTTACTAAAATAGCCCAACCCCAGTTCTTTCTCAAAATCTGTTTTGCTTTAGTCTTTAATGAAATTCTATTAAAGTTCATTATTTAACCTCGTAAATCCATCCTTCAGGAGCTTCGATAGTTCCCATCTGAATTCCTGTAAGTGTATCATATAGTTTCTTGATAGTTGGTCCCATCTCTTCCATTCCACTTGGGAAGCAAATTTCTTTGCCGTGGTCGTTAATCTTTCCAACTGGAGAGATAACTGCTGCTGTTCCGCAAAGACCGCACTCGGCAAAGTCAGGAACTTCGCTAAACAATACATCTCTTTGCTCAACTTCCATACCAAGAATATTTTCAGCAACATACATAATTGATCTTCTTGTGATTGAAGGTAAGATAGTGTCTGACTTTGGAGTAACTAACTTTCCATCTTTTGTAATAAAGATGAAGTTTGCTCCACCAGTCTCTTCTACCTTTGTGCGTGTCGCTGCATCTAAATACATGTTTTCTGCAAAACCATTTCTGTGAGCTTCCTGTGTTGGATATAAACTCATAGCATAGTTTAGTCCAGCCTTAATGTGACCCGTTCCGTGTGGAGCTGCTCTATCGTAATCACTAACTGTTAGTGTGATAGGCTTTGCGCCTCCTTTAAAGTAAGGTCCAACAGGTGTAGTAAATACTCTGAACTGATACTCAGTAGCTGGTGCTACACCGATAACTGGTCCGCAACCAAACATAAATGGTCTAATATATAATGAAGCGCCTGATCCGTAAGGTGGTACCATATCGATATTTGCCTTAACTGTCTCAGCTACCGCTTCCACAAATTTATCTTCAGGGAATACTGGCATCTCTAATCTCTTACATGTGTCAATCATTCTCTGTGCATTTAAATGTGGACGGAAAATAACTACTCTTCCATCTTCTGTAGTGTATGCCTTCATTCCTTCGAAACATGTCTGAGCATACTGTAGTACACATGCGCACTCGCTCATTGTGATGTTGGCATCATCTATTAATCCGCCTTCATCCCATGCTCCATCCTTATAATTTGCAACAAATCTCTTCTCTGTAGGGAGATAATCAAATCCTAGATTTTCCCAATCAATATTCTTGCCCATTTTGTTTTCCTCCAAATTTGCATTTACTTCTTATAATTATACTACCATTTTTTACACGGTCAATAATTCAAAAAACTTCTTTATTAAATAAAGT
>CADBBS010000116.1 GCA_902793045.1 uncultured Lachnospiraceae bacterium | reverse complement strand
ATGGTTGCTGTTTAGTTATCAATGTTCTTTTAGCTAAAAGCTTATTCGCTGCGCACAAAATCAGCTGATTTCGCGACAGCCTATTAAATATAGCACAGCGATATACCACTGTCAACAACTTTTTTCAAAAAAATTTAACTTTTTTTGCCTTTATTTATGGGCCTCTCAGCCCATTTACAACATCTTGTGTTTGACTTAATTTGAACCACAATTCTTTCGAATTCTCCGTCAAAAAGCTGTTGGTTTTTTAATTATATTTGTCGGCCGAGGAGAAAAAATGTTGGTGTCGAACGATTCATTGAACCCTCGCGCCGCGTAAACGACCTACACCCTTAGCAGGGGCGCCTCTTCAGCCACTTGAGTACTTCTCCATGCCTGATTAATAAATCAGTATTTAATTTTCTGCTTTAGCGCAAGAGTAATTATATTATAGCACTTGGTACTTGTCAACTTGCCCTATCTATTTGCCAACCTCTTCATAGAGGTTATTTCCATTTCTATCTATAACAACTATCGCTGGAAATTTTTCAACTTCCAATTTTCTAATAGCCTCTGTTCCCAAATCATCGTATGCTACCACTTCACTTTTCTTAATACATTTTGAAAGCAACGCTCCTGCTCCACCCACAGCCGCAAAGTAAACCGCCTCGTTTAAAACGATAGCATCTATCACGTCCTGCGATCTTTTTCCCTTTCCTATCATTCCAGATAGTCCAAGGTTTAAAAGCTTTGGTGCATACTTGTCCATTCTGCTGGCTGTAGTTGGTCCAGCAGATCCAATAACTTGTCCCTCTCTAGCCGGAGTTGGTCCCATGTAATATATGATCTGATCTTTCACATCGATAGGTAGCTCCTCACCCGCTGCCAATGCTTCGCTCATTCTTTTGTGAGCCGCATCTCTAGCTGTGTAGATAGTTCCCGTAATATACACATAATCTCCGCTCTTTAGAGACTTTATTTTTTCTTTTGTTAATGGTGTTGTTAGTTCCATAATCTCACCTATATAGTTCTAGTCACATGACGATTCACATGACAACAAATATTTACTGCAACTGGAAGTCCCGCAATATGTGTTGGATAAGTTTCAACGTTCACTCCTAGGGCTGTCTGTGTTCCGCCAAGTCCTCCCGGTCCAATTCCAATCTTATTAATCTTTTCCAAAAGTTCATCTTCCAAATCCGCGTAAAGCTGATTCTCATTTTTCGAATTCAAATCCCTCGCCAACGCTTTCTTTGCAAGAAGCGCACACTTCTCAAAAGTTCCGCCGATACCTACTCCCACTACCATAGGTGGGCAAGCGTTTGGTCCGGCTTCCTTCACTGCATTTATAACGACCTCTTTCACACCCTCGATTCCGTCAGCTGGTTTTAGCATAACAATCTTGCTCATGTTCTCGCTGCCGAATCCCTTTGGCGCCAGCGTAATTTTAATCTCATTTCCATCCACAATATCATAGTGAATGATAGCTGGTGTGTTGTCGTTTGTGTTCACTCTCTCAAGCGGATCAGACACAACACTCTTTCGAAGGTAGCCTTCAGTGTATCCCTGACGCACGCCCTCATTAATAGCCTCCGTCAAAGACCCTTTAACTTTTACATTTTGTCCGACCTCTACAAAGACCACTGCCATTCCAGTATCTTGGCAAATTGGGATGCTCTCATTTTTAGCAATCTCTAGATTCTCTTCTAGGTCTGACAAAATTTTACATCCTACTTCTGAAGTTTCATTTTCTTTCGCGCTAACTAACGCCTGTTTCATATCAGGCGCTAGCTCGAGATTTGCCTCAATGCACATCTCTTTAACTGTATTTATAATTTTGTCTGCTTTTACTTTTCTCAAAATTCTACTTCCTATTATTCCTCAGATGCTTCGTCTTCTTCCACATCTTCTTTCACTCTCATAACGCTTGCTACTACGATATCATCATCGGCGCCAGTGTTCATAAGTTTAACACCAAGTGTAACTCTTCCTAGAATTGAAATATCATCCACTGCCATTCTAATAATGATACCCTCGTTTGTGATCATCATAATCTCTGTGCCTGGATTTACAGTCTTAGCGCCAACTACTTCGCCGGTCTTGTCCGTAACTTTGTATCCCTTCACACCTTTACCACCACGGTTCTGAAGTTTGAACTCGTCTATCTCAGTTCTCTTACCCATTCCGTTTGCAGAAACGATTAGCAAGTGTGATCCACGTGATTCAGCCTGCATAGCTACAACCTCATCGCCTGGGTTCAGTTCAATACCTTTAACACCCATAGCTGAACGTCCAGTCTCTCTAACATCAGTTAGCTTGAATCTGATAGCGTGTCCATCTTTAGTAACGATCATAATGTTGTCGTCGTTATCTAAGATATGCATATCCTCTAGTTCGTCTCCTGGACGAAGGTTGATTGCCTGGATACCACTCTTTCTAATATTCTTATATTCTCTAACGGCAGTCTTTTTGATTGTTCCGTTTCTTGTAGACATTACAAGGTATTTGTCTTCCTCGAAGTCGTGAATTGGAACCATCTTCGAAATGTACTCATCCGGTTTAAGCTGTAGCAAGTTAACAACAGCCACACCTCTAGCAGTTCTTCCCGCCTCTGGAATCTCATAACATTTTGTCTTGTAAATTCTACCTGTGTTTGTAATGAACAAAATGTAATCGTGGGTAGAAACCATAAACATTTCTTTCATAAAGTCATCGTTTATAGTCTGCATTCCCTTTATGCCCTTACCACCACGGTTCTGGGCTTTGAAATTGTCTGTAGTCATTCTCTTGATGTAACCAAGATTTGTCATACAAACCATTGTCTGCTCTTCTGGAATCAAGTCTTCGTTTGAAAGATCTCCTGGGTCAATTCCTATCTCAGTCTTTCTCTCATCGCCAAACTTATCTCTAACTTCTTCTAGCTCTTCTTTGATAACGCCAAGAAGTTTTTTCTCGTCAGCCAAAACACCTTTCAAGAAAGCGATTAGTTCCATCAACTCTTTCTGCTCATTCTCAAGGTCTTCTCTAGCTAGACCAGTAAGTTGTCTAATTCTCATTTCTACGATAGCGCTAGCCTGTGCATCAGAAAGTCCGAATCTCTTAATCAATCCGTCCTTCGCATCTTGAGTAGTATGAGAATTTCTAACAATCTTAATTACTTCGTCAATATTATCAAGAGCAATCAAGAGACCCTCAATAATGTGAGCTCTCTGCTCTGCTTTGTCTAATTCAAACTTAGATCTTCTAGTTACAACTTCCTTCTGGTGATCTAGATATTCAGTTAGCATCTCCAAAAGATTTAGAACCTTTGGTTCACCATTTACTAGCGCAAGCATAATCACGCCGAATGTATCCTGAAGTTGTGTGTGCTTGTAAAGCTGATTTAGAATAACATTTACATTTGCATCTTTTCTAAGTTCAATAACAATTCTGATACCGTCTTTATCGGACTCGTCTCTTAGGTCTGTGATACCATCCACTTTTTTATCTCTGTGAAGCATCGCTATCTTTTCAACTAACTTTGCCTTGTTAACCATATATGGAAGTTCAGTAACAATAATTCTAGATTTTCCATTATCCATCACTTCAACATCAGTCACGGCACGTGTCACAATCTTTCCACGTCCAGTTCTGTATGCCTCATTGATTCCAGCTCTACCTAAAATCACGCCGCCTGTTGGATAGTCAGGTCCCTGAATAATTTGCATAACCTCATCTATCTCAGTGTCTCTGTCCTCGTCCACCTTGTTATCGATCATTTTGATAATAGCATTAATAGACTCCGTCAAATTGTGTGGCGGAATGTTTGTAGCCATACCTACGGCAATACCTGTTGTTCCATTTACCAAAAGGTTAGGAAATCTTGCAGGAAGTACTGCGGGCTCTTTTTCGGTCTCGTCAAAGTTAGGAACAAAGTCTACTGTATCTTTGTTCATATCTTTAACTAATTCCATAGACATTCTGCTAAGGCGTGCCTCTGTATAACGCATAGCAGCTGCGCCATCGCCGTCCTCAGAACCGAAGTTACCTTGGCCATCCACTAGTGGGTATCTAATGTTCCACTCCTGTGCCATGTTAACTAACGCACCGTAGATAGAACTGTCACCGTGTGGGTGATATTTACCCATTGTGTCTCCGACAATACGCGCACACTTTCTGTGAGCTTTGTCTGGACCGTTATTCAATTCAACCATCGCGTGAAGGATTCTTCGCTGAACTGGTTTTAGTCCATCACGAACATCTGGAAGCGCACGTGAAGCAATTACACTCATCGCATAATCGATGTATGAGCTTTCCATTGTATCCTTCAGATCAACGCTACTTATTTTGTCAAAAATATTTTCTTCCATTTTTATCTCCTGTAGAAAATCTACTTGTTACTGTTTTTAGATATCTAAGTTCTGAACGAACTTCGCATTTTCCTCGATGAACTCACGTCTTGGTTCAACATCATCGCCCATCAAAGTTGTAAATGTTAAATCAATTTCAGACATTGTGTCTTCATTAATTTCAACTCTCTTTAGCATTCTCTTTTCTGGATCCATAGTTGTCTCCCAAAGTTGCTCTGCATCCATCTCACCAAGACCTTTGTATCTTTGAATCTTATTGTTTCCATCTCTGCCAATCTCATCAATAATACTGTTTAGTTCGTCGTCGTTGTATGCGTAGTAAGATTTCTTATTCTTTGAAACTTTATAAAGTGGAGGTGTAGCCAAATACACGTGTCCTTGTTTGATTAGCTCAGGCATAAATCTATAGAAGAATGTAAGCATCAAAGTTTCGATATGCGCACCGTCCACGTCGGCATCAGTCATGATAATGATTTTGTCGTATCTTAGATTTTCAATATCGAAATCTTCATGGATACCTGTACCAAACGCCGTAATCATTGTATTAATTTCTTCGTTGTTCATAATACGGTCGATTCGGGCTTTTTCTACATTTAGGATTTTACCGCGAAGCGGAAGAATGGCCTGTGTGGCA
>CADBBS010000115.1 GCA_902793045.1 uncultured Lachnospiraceae bacterium | reverse complement strand
ATATAGCAATAAAAGCGCAATCAGCATTCCATGGTAACCTTGGTAATCCAAGAAGCATATAAATGCTTCCTAAAACAAAACAAATTCCAATTGTAAGTATAATTGGGAAAGTTCGATTCTTAAATATTTTTATTACCCAATAAAAAATGCATTGCGTAATAAATAAGCATGAAAAAAACCACAACGTTGCTTCATATTTGCCATTTCTTATTTGAAGTATTATTCCTAGCAAACTATTAAAAAAATAGTTTATTCCATAGTCAGCATTTTTTGAGCCTAACAATACTCCATAATAAGCGAAATTAAATAAGATTTGAATAAAAGAGAAAAAAACCATTGGGACTAGAATAGTTTTAATCTTTTTTATTAAAAAGTTCTTAAAACTATCATACTTTGCTATTGAAAAAACTAATCCTGACGCAAAAAAGAAAAGTGGAATATGAAACGAATAAACTTCTGAAACAAAATAGGTTGATAATAACCCATTATTCCCATACTTTCTGTGCCCTAAAATAACACAGATAATGGCAAAACCCTTTAGTATATCTATCCATTCAATTCTTTTACTTTGATTCTCTAATCCCATACTAGTCAAACACCTTATATAGTTTTTCTATTCCTTTATCGAATTCCATATTTTTGTTTTGATTATATTTTTCATACTTTTCCAGTAGTTCTCTATTATTAATCAACTGTTCTATTCCTGCAGCAATATTTTTTGGCGAATGTTCAGTAATAATTCCCCCTTTTCCATTATCTAATTGTTCATAAATTCCTCCAACCTTGGTCGATACTACTGCTTTGCCTAAAACGACGGCTTCGGATATAGTTGTACAAAATCCTTCTGCTCTCGAGGTTTGTACATAAATATCAGCTTGTTTTACATATGCGTAAGGATTATCTGAATAACCAATAAAGAAAATATATTCGCTTACGTCATAATCAGCAGTTTGTGCATTTAATTCTTCTAGTTCTTCCCCATCACCAACCACAATCCACTTAAACTTTATACCTTTTTCTTTAAGAATGCTGGCGGTCTCAACGGCTCTGTGGAATGATTTTTGTTCATTAAGTCTTCCGACAGACGTTATCTTAAAGGAATCTGTTTTGAATAGATCTTCATTTTCACTTTCTGCTTTATGGCGAATTTCTTCAACATCCAAATAATTATACAAAATCTCTACCTTATCCTTCATATAAGGAAATTTGTTTACAAAATTAATTTTACTCTCTTTGCAGACAGCAAAAATAGCATCAAAATATTTATACACACACCCAATATACTCGTATGCAGGATAAATATTTTCCTCGTGAATCCAACTCACTTTTTTTGCTTTAGTTTTTTGATATGCAGTCCAATAAGTAGTAAATACACCATATCCATGGTAATCAACAATCATATCATATTCACCGAAAACATTATTTTTTTTATAGCGGTTAAATACAACTCTATAACTAATGTTTTTCTTAAATAGTTTTACTGTTACTCGGTTTATATTTATTATTAATTTCCAAAATGTTTTACTTATTTTTGTTTTACACCCTTCTCCTTTTTCATACTTCGGAACTCTGTAATAATTTACAGCCATTTTTACATAATGAGGGCATTTATATTCATGTGTGGTTAGCCATTCAGGAAACTTATCCTTAAATTCCCCCGAATTATCAATTGCAAGCATCTCACACTCATATTTATCTCTATCTATTAGTTGTAGAAAGTTCATTAACGATTTTTCTACACCTCCACAACCTAGTTGTTGCGTAACAAATAAAATTTTCTTTTTCATTGTTCACCTTTCTAATTAATGTGTTCTAAATAAAACTTTTCAATTTCTTTTGCTGATTCTTTTTCATCGAATCCTTTTTCTATTATTATCTTTGAATAATCTTTGCGTTCATATTTTTGTAATTCATCAAACACATTTTTTGCCCACTTCTCAGCACCAATAGATAACGGATAGTAATGGATAAGATCAGTTAATTCAACTTGCTTGGTTACAACATCTGATGTAAAACTTGGTAATCCGGCAGTTTGAGATTCTACTAATACCACAGGCAACCCCTCATAAAATGAAGGGAGCAAGAACGAATCTATTGCCTGATATATTCTATTTGAATCTTTTCTCTTTCCTAAAAACAAAGCTTGCTTATTATCGATTAAATCTTTTGCATATTCTTTAATCTGATTTTCCCATTCTCCAATGCCAACAATTACTAGTATTGTTTTCTCATTAAGTTTTAAATATTCTCTAAAAATATCGATAATAAAATATGGATTCTTTTGTTCGCGTATTCTCCCAATAAATCCCAACACTTGATAATCATCAGGTATGTTTAGTTCTTCCCTAGTTTCCCTACGAACTTCTTCGCTATATTTAAAAGAATCTGTGTCTATACCATTCTTAACCCATTTATATTCTTTTCCTGGGAACATAAAATCAGCTGCTAAGTCTGAGCAAGCAAAATAATAGTTCGGGTACTTATCAATTTGTCTTTTAATTTGATAATCCCTAATACCGTTTATTATCTTCTTTATACCTTTATGATGAACCTCATCCTTGTTACTATTATGAGAATGGATGATTCGAATAGGTACTCCAGCTTTCTTTGCATATTTTAATGGGAAAGCATACGGAAAGTTTGCATGAATGTGCATGGCATCATAATCATTATGTTCCTTAAAAAAATCCTTTAAACATTTCCTAGACTTGAACAAAGATTCACTCTCTGAATACATTACTCTGTGAATCTTTCCTCCCATCCTAACTATCTCATCTTCATATGCTATTTTTTCTTGATCATGACTTACTATAAAATCCATTTGTATTTTGGACCTATCTATATTTCTATAGATATTCATTATGAAGGATTCTATACCTCCCATATTTTCGGTCATGCCCCATATAAGTACTTTCATTATTTATCTTTCTTTATCCAATTTATCATTATTAACGGTTGATCCTCTAGTCTCTTTTTATCTTTCGGTTATTTGCTACTTCCTTTGCTGGATTTCCAACCATCAAAGTGTTTGGTTCAGTATGTTTTCCCGTAACTAAACTTCTATATCCAACAATGCAACCGTCTGGTATTTCTGCACCTTTAAGAATATGAGCCTCGGAGCATATCCACACATTGCTGCCAATTGTTATTGGCTTTTTAGAGTTTGTAACTTCCCCTGTTGTTTGATCAATAATATCGTGGCCATCTGCTCCCATCACAGTATTATTCCATCCGAACAAAGCACTTTCACCTATTTGAACTTTATAATCACTATTCATTACAAAATTAGAATTAGCACTGAATTTATTACCTATATCTATTTCCGCACCTGCATCTAGTTGTACATAACCACCTCTTTGAAAAACCGCTGTTCCTCTAAAGATCAATTTAGTATTTTCTTTCATTATCAAAGATGAACTGAGCTTTTCTCCTCTGCGCAAGGAACCATACCCAATACCCATTTGAATCATACCTTTTTTAATATTATCAGATTCAATAATTATCTTTGCGCTCTTGTCTATCTCCGTTTTTACTCTTGTGCCAAATCTTATTGGTAGTTTTTTAGCTTGTTTAAAAGGTAAATGTCTAAAATTAAATAATATAGTTTTAGGCGTACCTAATAATCTAAAAAGTGTTAGTTTATTCATTCTTAATCCTTTCTTTAATACAACACTAAATATATGTTTTTAATCAAACCACTCTTTTGGATTGTTTAAATAGGATTGCTTTAATACTTTCTTCTTTGCCTTAGTATATAGTTTTGGTGCAGTGCAAAGCATTGTGAGTTTAATTCTCATTCCAATACTATTTTTTGAATCTCTTATTGTATTCCAATAATACTTTCGCAAACCTTTTTTAGTCTTATTAATATACTTAGCCTCTGTATCATCGAAACGTAATAAGTAGTTAAGCACATCGTGGTAACTATGCATTCTAAAATGCTTTATTGCCTGTAAGTTAGTGTATCCTTGCTCTAAAAGATTTTTTTCGGCTAACTTCGCAACCTTTATTTTTGCAAAAGTCTGATTATTTACTCCTGATTTGCAAATAGATCCTTTTCTTATCCTGTAATAGTAAAGGCACTTATTATATTTAATCATCTTCTTTGCTCTATAATATATGAATGAATACATATAATAATCTTCGGAGTTTATTCCTTTTGGAAACTCTAAATCTTTAATAATCTCCATCTTTATTAACTTATTCCAAATGCCACTGCAAAAATCATTTCTTTGATATAGATAGTTTTCTACTATATCATCACCTTCAAATACTTGTACACTTTCATCGTCCAACTCTTCGCAACTGTACTGATTTGCTTTTTCCAATAGTTCTTCCACCATATTGTTGGCAAGGTAATCATCACTATCCACAAACAATACATAATCGCCTGTCATTATTTTCATGCCAGCATTTCTAGCATCAGACAATCCACCATTCTCTTTGTGTATAACTTGAATTCTGTCATCTTTTTCAGCCCACTTATCGCACATAGTAGGACAAGCATCTGGCGAACCATCATCTACTAATATGATTTCTAGATTAGTATAGCTTTGATTAATTACGCTATTGATGCATTCGTCCAAATACTTTTCTACATTATATATTGGAATTATTACTGATACTTTTTCTTTCATTATTTACCCCAAGTATTATTGCCAAATTTTGTTAGACATAATAATTTTCTTCTTCCAATAGCTCCACTTCAATCTATTTCTTCTGCATTCTCTTTTAAACTGTTTAATTAATTCCTCGTCTTTTTCTGGAATGCTATTTATGATTAGATTTAATTCATCTTGGTTTTCGTTTTCGATAAATTGATTCGGTATTATATAAAATGAATCATTGGCCTTTTTCACATTATCAATCATATTTCTTTTTTGTAGATGAACATACATACATTCTTGATATTCAACTTTATCCTCTCTTTTTATTAGATTGTATAATGTCCCTTTGTCCCACTTGAAAATTTGTTCAATATCATCTTTGTCATTCTTCTTTTGAGTATGATCATATTTTTTTATAAATCTTTTATCTAGCCAACTTATATCTGCATAATCTTCGCAATCAACTATTTCCACTCCCTCATACTTACAAATGAATGCAATGCCTGGATATTCATCAAAATGGTAATTCCATTTAGACTTAAAAACCGTCTTATAATCGACTAGTTCCTTTCTTTTTGTTTTGTATAGCGTATTCATTCTAAATCATCATCTTTAATAAAATGATTAATACTTCCAAATATTAAATCAACATCACAATATCCCCAAAAATCATACTCTACTAACTCTTCTTTAAAAATTTCTCCGTATGCAGGTCTATAATCGCAAAGCTTGTATGGAGAATTTAAACTTATTTTAAAAGGATATAGAGATTGTACTTTTTTAACTAAATCCTCAAAAGAGCTTTTGATAACTATTACATTCTCTGGAAGATTATTTTCGATTTCTTCATCTGTAATAATTAAAAAATTGTAATCCAAATTATGTCTGACAGATTCTAACCATAAATCAAAATAATTAGGCAACTTGCCAAAATAAGGTATTATCAAACAAATCTTTTTCTTTGGTTTACACATTTCGGTCATAATCTCCTACTATCTATAATTGTTTTTCTAACTAATCTGCAATTATATTTATGAGTTCTTTCCACTTAGGCACTATTGTTTCAATATCAAAATCATCCATATTATCCTGTGCGTGTTTAGAGAAGTCTATTCTCTTTTCATCATCTCTTATTAGTTCTTCTATTTTTATAGACATTTCCTCTATATTGCCATCCGGTATAAGATATCCATTCACTCCGTCTATAATGCATTCTCTAGGGCCTGTCTTAATGTCAAAACTTATGCATGGTAGTTTATGACATTTCGCCTCCAACAAAGTCATTGGTAATCCCTCAAATCTAGAAGTCATAACAAACATTGCTGAATTGTGATATTCTTGGCTTATGTCATCGACATTACCCATCAATTTTACATTTTTTTCTAGACTTCTTTCCTTTATCATATCCTGGAGCATCTGCTGGTCTTCACCTTCTCCAAAGACTTTCCATTGCCACTCAGGATATTTTTTAAGAACATTGTCAGCCACTTGAACTAATCTATCAAATCCTTTTTGGTATGTTAGTCTTCCGACACTGATAATTGTTTTTGATTCTTTTTTATACTCCTCATTTTCAGTATCTATATATGTTTTAGGATTATGTATTGCACAAATTGGACATTTAAAACTTAATTCTTTTTGATAATATTCCTTGTCCTGTTCGGTCAATGTTACAATTGCATTTACATTCTTAACAGCAATCTTTCTAACTCTATTTCTTAATTTAATTTTAGGGTGATTATAAATGTTAAAGTGCTCCCAAGAAATTATTTTTACTCCTGTCATCCATTTGACTGGGACTGCATATAAGTCAATTATTCCATCTATATCGATTAGTACATCTATTTTATTCTTTTTGACTATTTTCTTCAGTTGTCTAGTATACGCAACTAAATTTTTCGCCCCCTTTATTTCTTTATCTGATAAAGTATATCTTTTGATGCTGTCAGAAATACTATAAAAAGGTTTTTCTTTTCTTTCAGTCAAACTAATAAAGCTAATATTATATTTGTTATCTAAATTTAGTTTTTCAGCTATAAGGATTGCTACTCGCTCTGTTCCACCGCTCCTGGTGATATCTCCAGAGAAAAATCCAACATTTGTCTTATTCATAATTCCTCTTTAAACAATATAACTTGCTAGTTTCCACAATTTATAATTGCCTGTTTCAAATGCTTTTTCCAAGTCTCTTTTTATTTTCCCACCATCCACGCTACTGTCTTCAGGTTTTATTTTGCTTATATAATCACATGCCATTATGAACACATTTCTAATAGTATCTTCTGGCAGTAGAGATATTCTCCTGTATAGGAAAGTAGACATCTGATTGATTACATTATTATAAAAAACATTATCATGTGGTAATCCTACATTATCAGCCTGTCTTAATACATCTTCCATTACCCAATAGTGATCGATGCACTTAGGTGATTTTCTTGCTGTTTGTGAAATGCCCTTTGGATTAATTCTATACGCATATACCATCTGATCTAAAACAACCATTTTTTTAGACATTCTATAAATAATCGAACAAATAAGAGCATCTTCAAACCATGTCCCCATCGGAAATCTTATCTTATCAAATAAATCTCTTTTAAAAATTTTTCCCCAAGCATAACCCGGATGATTAATTGATTTAGCTGGATTACTTTCAATTACTTCATTTTCTAGAATACAGTTTTCTTTATTATCAGTACCATCAACAAACATATAGTGGCTTCCAACCACTACATCTGCATCTTTGTTAATAATCTGTGAAAGCATTTCCTCTATAGAGTCTTCTAATAAAAAGTCATCAGAATCTACAAATGTAATATACTTACCTCTTGATTCATTAATGCCTGTATTTCTTGCACCTGACAATCCTTG
Source organism: uncultured Lachnospiraceae bacterium (assembly GCA_902793045.1). GTDB lineage: Bacteria > Bacillota > Clostridia > Lachnospirales > Lachnospiraceae > Eubacterium_G. The sequence continues at coordinate 5,355 of CADBBS010000115.1, read as the reverse complement.
GTTATCCTGTTCTATCAATATTATCTTTTCATCACTATACTCTTCAATAATGCTTTTAGTATTGTCAGTAGATCCATCATTTACAATGATTAATTCATACTTATACTTTGTCTTTTGATTTAAAATAGAATCAATACATTTAGCAATATACTTTTCCACATTGTAAACTGGTACTACTATTGATAAATCAATCGTTTTATCAACTACATTATTATTGCAATCAGTCTCCATATGTGGTTTTGTATATACTCTGTTTATACTATCTCTTGCATTATCTATCTCATTTTTAATCTCAATTCTATTTTTTTTGGTTTTCTTAAAGCACGATAGTACATAATATCCCACCATAAGAATAAAGTAGACTACAGCAGTTAATATTCTAGAAATACTTTTTATTTTTATTTTTCGTATAAAGGTATTAAAAATCCTTTGCTTCATATGCTATCTCCATTGGAACTTCCACTTCATCCTTTTTCTCAACAGCCAAGTCTTGATAGGCTAAGAAATAGAATACTGGGAACGCAGCTGCCTCATGTCTTACCCATGATCCAAAGTCAGGTTCGAACACAAAACTACCAAATAAATATGCCATAAAACATGTTAGTGCCAAGAATAATTGGTCATTTAACCTATTTAAATTCTTTAGAGCTCTAAACAAGTACACAAGTACAAAAATCTGATAGAAGAAGAATGGTGTGTAAACAGGGCTCTTAAATATCAGTTCTACAGGCACCATCATTCTGACGGCACATATTGTATAGTCTATTACAAAGTTTGCATAGTTTCCATTTACCTCTATTGGATTATTAATCACACTAGTTGCATCTTCATTTGCGTACTGATCTCTAACACTAATCGCATCCTCATATCCTTTTTTATCTACAAATTGGCTTGTAAACATAAACATATACATCGCTATGAAACAAGCAATTATTGCAATAACTGCATAGGAATTGGCCGAACGCTTTCTTTTCCTTAACCACGACAAAACTATAAAGATTGCTATAGTCATAGCCGCCATCATAATATAGTATTCTCTAAAGGTAGTTGATTCCCAATAATAAACGAGCGCACATCCAGCTAACCTCACAATTATAGGCAGTGGAAGAAGAATTATGACCGTTATGCATATAAAAAAGAACATTTGAATAGGTTCTTTAGCTATATTAAAAACATATATATTCATAAGTCCTATAGCCATTAATGTAAATATACATTCAGGAACACTCATCTCTTTTACACGTTTAATGAGGATTATAAATAGTATTGTAAAAACAATGCCTAGTTCCAGACTCCACTGTCGTATAGTAGTAAAATGAAAAAAGTCGATGTTTTTAAATATATCAACTGTATCTTGATATCCTTCCCACCAAGCCATACTTCTATTACCTGTCATCATACAGACCATTCTTTTACTGTCATAGAAATATTTTTCTGGCAAAATGAAAAATTGAATAAGCTTACCAAGAATCGCAACAACAGGGATTGCTACCATGGTAATTCGTCTATTTTCTTCTCTTTGTCTTTTGACCTTTAAATCCACTTTAATCCTCTAGAAAATCTTATTAAACCACTGTACTAAGAATCCTTGTACAGCATTTCCATTAGCGCACACCTTGATAATCAATGGTGCAAATACCAATGATACGATTGTCATTAACTTAATTAAAATATTAATAGAAGGTCCTGATGTATCTTTAAATGGATCACCTACAGTATCACCTACTACAGATGCTTTATGAGATTCTGATCCCTTACCACCATCATGTCCTTCTTCTATATACTTCTTAGCATTATCCCAAGCACCACCCGAGTTAGCCATAAAGATTGCAAGCATAACACCACAAACTAGCGCTCCACAAAGCATTCCTCCTAATGCCGCAGGTCCTAATAGGAACCCTGTTGCTAGTGGAACTACTATTGCTAGTATTCCAGGAAGTACCATTTCTTTAAGAGCTGCATTTGTTGAAATACCTACGCACTTTTTGTAGTCAGGCTTTACTTCACCCTTTAAGATGCCTGGTTCATTTCTAAATTGTCTTCTAACTTCGTCTATCATCTGGTTAGCAGCTTTACCAACCGAGTCCATAGTAAGAGCAGAGAATAGGAATGGTAACATTCCACCTAAGAACACTCCCGCCACTACTGTTGGACTTAAAATACTAATAGTTTTTAAGTTCGAAACCTCAGAGTAAGAAACAAATAATGATAATGCTGTAAGTGCAGCTGAGCCTATAGCAAATCCTTTGCCTCTGCTATACCGCCGGCATTATCAGCGATAGGGCCGTAAGCATCTACTGCTATAGTCATACCTGTAGTTGAAAGCATACCAACTGCTGCTAGTGCAATACCATACATTCCAAAGAACGCATATGACACTAAAACACCAGCAACTATAAAGATGATTGGAATAGCTGTAGATTTCATACCTACCGCCAAACCGTTTATGATATTCGTAGCAGATCCAGTCTGTGAACTGTCCGCTATCTGTTTTACACTCTTATATTTTTCAGATGTATAAATCTCTGTCAACTTTCCAATAGCCATTCCAACAACCAGTCCGGCAAAGATTGCCCAGAATGCATTGAAGTTTCCAAAGAATGTTTTACTAAATATTGCTGCTGCTATTAGCACGATTATCTCTGCCACATACTCTCCTAAGTTGAGAGATCTTTGTGGGTCGGTTTTCTTTCCCCCTCGTACAAAGAAAGTAGCTATAACTGCTGCTAACACACCCACAGCTGCTATAACTAATGGGAAGATTACATGGTTAATAGTAAACTTTCCACCGTTAAACTTAACACCAGCTACCATGAACGCCACCGCCAAAGTAACTGATGAAACCAATGCTCCTACATAACTTTCGAAAAGGTCGGCTCCCATACCTGCTACGTCGCCTACATTGTCGCCCACGTTATCAGCTATAACAGCTGGGTTTCTAGGATCGTCTTCTGGTATTCCTGCTTCTACTTTACCTACTAAGTCAGCTCCCACATCGGCAGCTTTCGTATATATACCTCCACCTACTCTCGCAAATAGCGCAATAGATGAAGCGCCCAAACTAAATCCTGTTAAAATACTTACGCTCTCAGGAGTGAAGTGCCAATTGTTTGTAATGCCAATAAGAATGACTATTCCAGCAAGTCCCAAAATACCAAGACCTACTACGCAAAGTCCCATTACTGCTCCACCCGAAAAAGCAATGGATAGTGCTTTTTTCATTCCACTCTCTTTAGCGGCATTGGCTGTTCTAACATTAGCTTTTGTAGCCACTGTCATGCCAAAGTAACCTGCTAATGTAGAGAATAATGCTCCCACTACAAAACAAGCAGCGGTCAACCAGTCAATTCCAAATCCAAGTATTACTGTTAGTACTAATACAAATACGATTAGCACTTTATACTCAGAACCAGCATCTTTTCTTGAAATGCTAGCAGCTTTTATTCCAGCAAAAATAAGCGCAATCACGCCTACTACTGGAGCTAAATAGATTAAGTACTCAAGTTTGTTCATAAACTTAGCCCTTCCTTTCCGAACGATTTCGCTGTTTCCATTATACTATATTTTTATGTGAACTGTAAATTTATTTAAATATGAGGCATATCTCACTTAATAAAAATAAGTTATTGACTATATTTAGTTAATAAAGTAAACTTAATACTGTATTTTTCTTAAAAATAAAATGACAGAGGTAATACCAAAAATGAAGAAACATTTAGATCATATTGATGAGGAAATAATTAAGCTTTTGCATGCAAATGCTAGAATGCCTTTAAAGGAAATAGCAGATTAATCCTGTTGAGTTAGGATACCATATAAAAGCATTTGTAAATGTGGGTGTTGCACCAGAGCGTAAACAAGAATTCTACGACTTTATTAGACCATCTAAGTATGTAGTAGAATGTAATAACGTAACTGGTGATTTCACTATGCTAGTAGAAGTTATGTTTAAAGATACAGAAGAATTGGATGAGTTTGTAGGTGAACTTCAAAAATTTGGAAGCACCCAAACACAGATAGTATTCTCAACTTCTGTAGAAAACAGAGGAATACCTGAAAGATCAGACGATTAATAATGAAATATGAACTAGAGCAAAACTATATAATAGAACTGCTTAAATGCGCTATCACTAATACCACTCCTTATACTCCTGATGAGAGTCTAGATTGGGATGTGGTATTTAACTATGCGAAAATACATCGCATAGTTCCAGTTTTGTATTTTTCTATTCAAAAATTACCAGGAGATATCAAGTCAAATATTTCTAATCTTGAACAATATAAGTTGGCATATAAATCTAACTTGGTGGATGATGCTAATAGAGAAAATGAAATAGCTATTATTACAAAGTTATTAGCATCAAATGATGTGGACTATATTCTATTAAAAGGATCTGTCACAAAACACTTCTACCCAGACACTTCTATGCGAATGATGAGTGATGTTGATATTCTTTATAGAAACGCTGATTCAAAAGATATAAAAGCTTTACTTGAGGGCAATGGCTATACTCAAACCAAATCTACTCCTAAGGATGCTATGTACTTAAGTTCTAATAAACTAGTGAAGGTGGAGATGCAACAGTCTCTATTAGATGATGGATTTACTGATTGGCTAAAGTATTTAGATACTATCTGGAATAGATGCAAGAATAATACTGATAATGAATACACTATGACTCCAGAAGATTTCTATATCTACCATATAGTCCATATGGCTAAGCACTTTATTAATGGTGGTATCGGTTTAAGGCATGTGTTAGATACATGGGTTATCAAGAATCATTATTCTGATTTAGATTCAAACTACACAGAAAAGATTTTTAAAGAACTATCACTAGGTAAGTTCGAACAGAACATATCTTGGTTATGCAAATATTGGTTTGAGGACTTCATTCCATCAGATAAAGAAGCAATTGATTTAATTTCAGAATATATTTTTAAAAATGGAGCTTTCGGAAACATATCCCAGCAGTCGGCTAACGAAGCAGCTACTGGCTCCGCATCTAGTACTAAAGAAAAGATATTCCCAAGTAAACAAACTATGGCTAATTATTACGGAGATGTAATAACCAATCATCCATCAACCATTCCCTTTTATTGGATTAGGTTGACAATTGAAAGGGTTTTCAGAAATCACAATAAAACAAAAATTAAAATTAAATCCATATCAAATGTTTCGGAAACACAAAAAGAAAAAACAAAAGAGTTATTTGAAATATGTGGACTAAAATAAAAAATTCTTTGGATATCTAATTGCACTGGTAAGATAAAAGTAGACATGTAAAAAAACATGTCTACTTTTTTCATGTTACAATTTTTAGTATGGAGGTGATTATATATGGGTAGACACAA
>CADBBS010000114.1 GCA_902793045.1 uncultured Lachnospiraceae bacterium | reverse complement strand
TTTATTCCGTCGCATCCAGTTACTTCTTTTAATACTGTAGCCACTTTCTTTGCAACTTTATATGCATCCGCAATCAAGTCTTCTGGTATCTCAAAAACATTTGCATAGTGCTCTTTAGGGATGACTAATACGTGTCCCTTTGTAGCAGGTGATGCGTCAAAGATAACTCTAAACTGATCATCTTCATATAATGTGTTTGTCTCAAAAATTCCGTTTGCTAATTTACAAAAAATACAATCATCTTTCATCTTTCTTTCTCCTTTTTATTTCCTGTTTTAAATATTTAAAAGTCTGCTTCTCTCCTTTTTCAGCAAGCATACTTAGTAGTTCTTCTAAATCTCTGGCCGTTTCAGAATCCATCATCGCTTTCGCATGGCCACGGTTAAAATAATTAAGCGGGTCATTGTCTTTGTATTCTTTGCCGCGGTAAACTTTGCTGGCGGCTATTCTGTCACAAAACATCTCCGCCAAATATCTATATGGCATTGGATAGTACTTATAACTTTTAGTTTCTAAATCTATATCTTGCCAATATTCATAGTGATGTTTATTTCTGCCCTTGTGGTGAATCCAAGCTTTCGAGTATCCAATGTCACGTCTCTCGCCCTCGTTAGGACTTCTGTCTCCCGTATAATATTTCACTCCCGGGACAAACTCGGTGGGTGAATACTTTGAGAGGTCATGCTTTATACCCTGCCAAAGTATGCCAGCTCTAGCACAGTTCTTAATAACTATATGCCTGTGGCGTGTAACCGTATGCAAATGTCCAAAAAATTTCCTAAATGTGTTCATCTATTTTTCCTATAAATTATCTACAATGTATTTCACAAAAATTTCTACTATATCTATATCCGTGTTTTCATAAAGCATCCTTGCTCCAACCGGATCTTCTATCTCATTAAATACAGGCTCTCCATTATTATAAATCAAATCAATTCCTGCGTAATCTATGCTAATAGTTTTTAAAATCTTATCTACTATTTCTTTTTCTTTCTCGTCCAGCTCGCAAGCTGTTGCTCTTCCACCAAGCGAATAGTTACTTCTAAAATCATCCGCCTCTCTTAATATAGAAGAAACAACTTCATTTCCTACTATATAAACTCTTTTATCTTTTCCTAAGTCTGAGCAAACTTCTTGCTTTATATAGTCCTTTGTCCCAAGCGCTAGCACGGCCTTATCCTCTTCTTCTCTAGAGTTAACCATAAACACTTCGCTTCCGCCGTGTCCATCCACACTCTTTAAGACAAAAGGATAGTCGGTGACCAAGCTCATCTGAGGGACCTTGCCGTCAAAGAATTCGTGCATTCTTCTTTTGTCATTACTAAGTTTTGTGATGGCGCTCTCGTTAAAGACCTTGACGCCCTTGTTCTCTAGGCGCTCTGCTATCTTATAATCTCTACTTCTATTGATTGCAAATGAAGGGGTTTCTTTCTTTGGCTCATTTTCCACAAAAACCAGTCTGGCCTCGATATCATACTTGGCCAGCTCCGCTGTCAGTCTGCTTATAAATGCGATGTTTTTCTCCGCATCTTTTTTGTCGTAAATAATCCAACCCTTCATATTAAATCTTCTTCAAAATATACTTTATAATGGCATCTGCCGCATCCACTCCTGTGCAATCAAAAATATTTTTAAAGTGTGCGTTTGAATTTATCTCACAAAGTAGTGGTTTATCATCTTCGTTCCAGATAATATCTACTCCAGCAAAATCTAGTCCTAACTTTTCACACGCCTTAATGGCAATCTCTATTTCTTCACTTGTTGGCTCATACTTTTCCATTTTGCCGCCACCAGTCACGTTAGATTTGAAATCTTCTTCGTTGGTGAGCTTCATAGATGTAATTACTTCGCCTCCTACCACCTGCAATCTAGCGCTTTTGCCCTTAGAACTTTCTATATATTCTTGCATGATAAATGAATTTGGGCCTAACTTTTCTGCTATATTAGCTGCCTCGTTAAAGTCTTTGGCGAGGAATACTTCATTTCCAAATGAGCCCTCGTTTTTCTTTATAATCATTGGATATCCTATTTTGTTTTCGATTTGAAGTAAGAATGTATAGTCTGGATACTTTGATTCAAATGTAAGCGGCGCATTAAAAGTGACTGGCATTGGTATGTCAGTGTCCTTTAACTTGATAAATGTGAGTGATTTGTCATCGCACGCCTCTATGGCATCGGCTTTGTTGAAAACCTGGAACCCCTCTGCCTCTAGCATTTTGGCGAGTTTCACATCTTTGTCCCAGAACAGAACAAAATCAGGCTTAGCCTTCCAGTCTGTCTCGCCAGTACTTATAGGAAGAATTGATGTCACTTGATCGTTGGTGAGTTTTCGTAGTTTGACATCATTTTCCTTTGCCGCGGACAATATCCAGTTGTAAATCTCGTCAAATTTTGGACTGTCTAAAAATCCGTTGACGATTAACCAGCCTTGTTTCATGCACGTTTCTCCTACATTTATTCTGCTTTTAATTCTATCAAATACATATTAGAATTCAAACTTTTTTCACATTTTGTTCCTTTATATTTGGTTTATATAATGATATAATTGTCGATAGTTAATTAAGAATTGCGGGAGGTAATTATGGATAACATTAACAACACACAGGCTCCTGAGCCAAAGGAAAGCAACAAGAAAATCATTATTATCGCATCAATAGCAATTGCAGTTTTGGTTGCTCTATTTGTGATTCTAGGATTGTCACTAGGTTGGTTCGGTGGCAAAGGTTCATCAAATAATGACGGTAAGAACGGACAAATCCCTGCTACTATCAATGTTGTAGAAACAAAAGGTAGCGAGGGTGCAACTAAAAAAGTTAAAATTAAAGTTCGTGACGTTAAGTTTGGAGACAAACTTAAAACAGTAAAAGCTTTTGAGAAGAAACAGGAAGACACTTTGGCTAGTCCAAGTGAAGCTTCTACAAAAGACGGCTATACTTATTTGACATATCAGTTCTCACCAAAAGCCGAGTTCTTTGGAATAAAGCCATCTACTAAAAACGGTAGTGCATTACTACAATATGTATTTAAAAAGAAGAAGTTGTTTGATATTCGTATTCAATTTGGCGATATTAGCAAAAAACAACTAACTAAACTACAGAAAAAACTTACTAATAAATATGGTAAGCCAACATTTTCTTCGAAGTGGTCTAACGACTCTTGGAAAGATGCTTGGAGAACTGCATCTAAGGACCCTAAAAAGCAAACTTTACTTGAGTTAAACTATTCTCCACAAGGAGGTACTGTAGTTTCTTACCAATCAGTGGACAGAGATTTTAAATAATGAAGAAGATTATAGATTTGCTAAAAAAATATATCTTCAACCGCGAGATGATAATGTACATCATTATGGGTGTACTAGCCACAGTCGTAAACTTAATTGTTTACGCTATTAGCGTTAAGGCTCTTGCTACATTTATGACAAACAAGCCGTTATACATAGGTATAGCAAAGCTGATTGCTTGGGTTGTGGCTGTTCTATTCGCTTTCTTCACAAATAAGATTTGGGTGTTCGAAAGTAAATCTTGGGCCCCTAAAGTTTTCTGGAGAGAGCTGATTAGTTTTATAGGTGCTAGAGTACTGACTGGGCTGCTAGAAGTATTTGGAACCCCGTTCCTTGTTAGCATCGGTCTAGATCAAACTCTATTCGGAGTTGAAGGTTTGTGGGCAGTAATAATAATTAGCTTTATCGTTATTGTTGCCAATTATGTATTTAGTAAATTACTTATATTTACAAAAAAAGAAACTCGTTAGAGTTTCTTTTTTTGTGTATATAGTAAAGCACCACCCCAAGCTATATAGTGCTCGAAGCGGTACCCGCGTCCGCCTCCAGGGGCTCGAACCCTGGACACCCTGATTAAGAGTCAGGTGCTCTTCCAACTGAGCTAGAGGCGGTTATATGATGTTCACAACGTGAACGAGAAATATTATAATACAGTTTTTTCTCTTTTTCAAGAATTATTTTTGCTTTTTTCTAGTAGTTTTGTCTTGTTTTAACAATTCATTCTTGATATTAAACCCAAATAAATTTATACTTGTTTATAGAACGATTGAACGGAGGTTATTATGAGTAAACATAATAAATTTAAATCTAGCAGTAAATACTTTACTATTTCTGCTTATGCCTTGGGAACGTTATTAATTATAGGTGTCGCGTTTAAACTTATTTTCTTCTGGAAGGACTCATCTAGTTTCTTTGGAAATTTAATTTCTACTCTAGAGCCATTTTTCCTAGGAATCTTAATTGCATTCTTGATTAACCCTCTAGTTAACTGGATGCGTAGGGTCTTGTTTGGAAAATTGATTCCAGTTAAGAAGCCAGGCTTGAACAATGCCTTATCAATAACACTTTCTTACATTTTAGTTTTGGCAGCTATTATCGCAGCTATATTCTTCATCGTTCCAAGTCTTGTCAATACAGCGTATGATCTTGTAAAACAAATAGACGGCGCAAGAGACTCTGTATTGAAACTAGCTACTTGGGTCGATAAGAAAATTGATGTTGGTTTGGTAGGTACTGTTAATAAGTATTTAGACGCTAGCTATCTAAAAGGATTGGTTGCAGATTATGCGAAAGATATTACTTCTACTGTTATTTCAACAGGTTCAGCTGTTATAGGAGCTGTTATTAATATTGTTATCGCATTTATCGTTTCAATTTACCTTATCATTGATAAGAAAGTTCAAACTAGAAGTATCAAGAGAGTCTTATATGCATTCTTTGAAGAGCACAACGCCAAAAGAATTTGCTACATTGGAAAAAGAGCTGTTTCTATTTTCAGTAATTTCTTCGACGGCAAAATGTTAGACTCTTTGGTTATGGGCATTATAACCTATGTTTCAATGCTAATTATGGGAATCTTCCTCA
>CADBBS010000113.1 GCA_902793045.1 uncultured Lachnospiraceae bacterium | reverse complement strand
ACCAATGTCTTGTCAGCGCCTTCAGCTGTTCCTTTGTTGTTTACCATAAACATCCAGCCAGCCATTGCGTTGTATGCATACTGGTTTAAATCTGGTGCGTTTGTGTTTCCATCATTATGTTCATTTGATGGAGCCTTGTATGTAGTAGAATATGTCTGGCCATCCCACTCGTAACTACTTACATAATCTGGCATATCTGAAATCTGTTTTGGAATATCAATCTTTCCGCTGTCTGCTTTTTTGATTCCAGTTAGGTAGAATCCATATGAATTATCTGCTGTATATTCATATCCAGCATCCTTCATTGCTTTTTCAAATACAGTTTGAACAGTATCTCCATCTTTTATTTCAACCTTCATTGGCTGAACTAAAAGTCCCTGTCCAATAGTTAGTTTTTCCACTGTGAAATAAACGCTCTTTGCAGTAGTCGCATTTGCGTTAACTGGTGCAAAAACCAATGTTAGTGCTAGTGCGATAGCACAAATCATACTAGTAATTTTCTTCATGTTATATTCCTCCATATATAAATTTAAAAAGTCTTGCTAGGCGCAAGACTTTTTTGTATATATTAACAAACCAAACCTAATTAAGGTCTAGTGCTAATTCGTCTTGCCTACGAATAAGTTGTCTGTAGTCTGAGCACTCTGACTTATGATCGCTCTACTAAGGTGCCTGTGAAGCATTCTCCCGTTCGTCCCAAATACAGTAGGGATAGACTGCGTCGGATTCTCACCGAACTTTCCTCTGACCAAATGGTCGCGACTACAGTTTGTATTTAATTTTATTCGTTAAAGAATTGTTTTGGCTCGATGTAATAATCTCCACCCTTTAAGAAGAAGAAATCATTCAATCTATTCTTCTGATCAAACAACTCGTTGTACTGTATTATAGCATAATCATTCAAGTCGTTCGAGTATTTAGACTTCTTATCAATGTCATAGAATTTGCCATCGTCGCCTTTGTAGAACAATGCTGTAACTACTGGAAGTTTCTTTCTCAAATTCATCAAATACTTGTTGTAGCCAGTAACATCGGCCCCAATCATATCCAACAAATATGATGATAGATAGTTACAACTCATATCTACATGTTCTTTTTCTTCTATATCATAGTTAGCCCAAATTACATATGGTGTTGAATACCAATTAGCTGTATCCTCAGTTGTAAATTCAGACTGTTTTTTCTTGAACAATGTCTCGTAGAACTGCTCTACTAGTGGTGGCTGGTGATCGCCAAACATTACAATAACTGTTGGCTCATCCACCTTCTTGTAGTGTTCTACTAATTCTTTGAAGGCGTCGTCTGACTGCTTAACCAAAGTCATGTATTGGTTGTTTTCCTCTGTACTCAGTCCAGAAGTTGTAACCTTAACATCTACATTTACTTTGCCTCGCTGTCCTACATAACCGCCGTGGTTTTGAACAGTAACGTTGAACTGATAGTAAGGAGCTTTGCTCTTCTTTTTCTCAGCCTCATAATCCTTAATGATCTGTTTCATATCACTAGCATCCGATACAAAGTTTCTAGTGTACTTCGCATCTTTGTAGTGCTCTTCTGAGTAGAAGTTTTCAAATCCTAGATACGAGTATACGTTTGGTCTGTTCCAACCATCTCTCTTGTATGGGTGATATGAATTGTTACCTGAGTATCCTTGCATCTTAAGTGTTCTTGTCATTGAAGGCAAAATTCCACTTAGCAAGTTGTTGTATGGCACTGCTCTTGGAGCAAAGAACGCCATGTTATTTCCTGTTAAGAATTCGAACTCTGAGTTCGCTGTGTTTGCGCCCTCAATAGATACAAATAGTTGTCCTCTTATCGCATCTTTCTTAAGTGCTCTTAAGTATGGCATGTAATCTTCTGTAGTTTTCAACTCGCCATCATATGTAAAGTCCGCCAAAGATTTAACCTTATCCACTGAATAGCCCTTTGGTTTTTCAGTCTTAATGTACTTCCATGAAGTTAAGAACGATAGCGCTGTACCATTCTTTCTATATGTAAGCTGTGGTTTCCACTGACTATCCTCAATGCCGCTCTTTGCAACAATCTCAGTCTGAACAAAGAACCAATATCCAAAGATAAGTCCTGCCACACCGATAATAACTGGGATAAATCTTAGTTTTAATCTAACACCCTTGTATGGTTTCAAACCAAGCATCGTGCCTGCGGCCGCTGCAAACAACGCAACGCCCCAAAGTACCCACATATCAAATTCATAAACATATCCTGCTGCCACATTCTTAGCTGTGCCAATAGACATTATATCCTGAACTAGAATAGGGATTCCTCTAAATGCTGTTACATAGTAGTTTGTCAAACCAATCACTAAAGTGAGAGTCCATGTAATCAATGATGCGTACTGTGTTCTATTTGTGATAGCATACGCCGCCGCCAAAACAATGGCATAAATCATTATGTTATACCAACCCTCAAGCGTTAGCAGTTTTCCTTCCACGTAAGACATCGTATGCTTTGATAAAAGTTCCATGATGAAATACGCTGTAAGTGGTGTTGTAACAAAGAACGCTCTTGAAATCCATTTCTGCAAATCGATTTCTTTGTCGGTCTTTTTCTTTATAAATTCTTGAATTCTTCCATATGGAAGCCAGATAAGAATTATTCCTATTAATAGAATAAGTGCCATCTTTATAAACAACACAATATCGTAGTTCATAAATGACATTCTAATTCTTACATTGTCAGTCTTTAATGTTTGTTTTCCATCTATAGTTCCAGGCTCAGTGACATATGGATTGAATACACTTGAAACATACACCCCAAAGCCTTGTGCATTCTTAAAGTCATTGCACTTAAACACGGCTGTGTATACTTCTTCTTCCTCCATCTCGGGTCTGTCTAAAAATCTGAACCAAGCATACTTGTTAGTCTCGATAGTATTTGCCTCAATAGTATCTGTACATATTTCCTTGCCCTTATGGTAAATAGTAACAGTTACACTGCCTGTTGCTTTTTCCATACCCATGTTGTCCATACAGATTCCTATTTTCTTTAGTTCGCCGTCTCGAGCGATAAATGACTGCTTGATAACACTGTCGCTCTTTAGCTTAACTAATTTTTGGTTTGGATCTGCGTATGCTCTTGTCTTGTGTGCGTTGTAGCATGCCTTATAATTTACAAGCAAGAAAACAAGCCCTGCTAAAACAAGTAGGGTTCCAAGTATTCTTTTAATTAATGGCCAATGAATTTTACCTTTCATTTTTCCTCCTGAACTAACTGGTTATATATGTCTCGTTTTGATACGCCTCTATCTTTTGCCACTTTCTTCATCGCGGCCTTCTTATCTAGCCCTTCGTCTAAATATATTTTCATGTGATCTTCCAAAGACATATCTTCCCACTTCTGTCTCTCCTCTTGGTCTAACGCTTCTTGGTCTTTGCCTTCAATCACCAAGACAAACTCGCCTCTTGGCTCCTCTGCCTCGTACTTTTCTCTAGCGTCTTTTAATGTCGTCAAAAATGACTCTTCATATTTTTTAGTAAGCTCTCTGTTTATGCTTACTCTTCTGTTTCCAAGCGCTTTCTCTAATTCCGCGAGCGTCTTTGTAAGCCTATGTGGCGCCTCATATATTATAATCGTTCTTGTCTCATTTTGTAACTGTTTTAGGACATTTTCTTTTTTCTTTTTATCCTTTGGCAAGAACGCTTCAAAGCAAAATCTCTGTGTGGAAAGTCCAGACATAGAAATAGCTGTCACGCATGCACTCGCCCCCGGCAAAGAAGTAACCTCGATACCATTTTCAAGGCTCTCTTTCACCAGTTCTTCTCCCGGATCTGAAATGCCAGGCGTGCCAGCATCTGTAATTAGCGCGATGTCTTTTCCATCTAACATCATCTGCACTAATTCTTTAGCTTTGTCATATTTATTAAATTCATGGTAGCTTTGCATAGGTGTTTCAATCTCAAAATGATTGAGTAGTTTAATACTGTTTCTCGTATCCTCAGCACCAATCAAGTCTACTTCTTTCAATGTGCGCACAACTCTGTATGTCATATCTTCCAAGTTTCCAATAGGCGTCGCACACAAATACAACTTTCCAGCCATACTGCCTTCCTTATAACGACTTTCTTCTATATAATACTATTTCTCATAAATGTCTAGTATCTCTTTGGTATAAACATTTGGTTCATCATAGACAATAAGCGGTTCTTCAATGTTCATCATCGGTCTTCCGCCTCTTGCTCCCTCAATCAAAACCATGTTAGATGGTTTGTCTTTGTATGGATAAACCATTCTTATTCTCTTTGGTTCAATCTTGTATTTTCTCATCAGCTCCATGGCATCTGCCAATCTCCTAGGTCTATGAACCATATAAAATCTGCCCTGTGGCTTCAACACCGCGGCAGCTTCTCTTATCACATCTTCTAGCGTACACTTAATCTCGTGTCTAGCTATGGCCTTTGGCGCATCCGGATTTTCAATTCCGTTATTCTCGCTCATATATGGCGGATTAGTAACAACCACGTCAAACGAGTCCTTGCCAAAGATTACGGAAGCCTCTTTTATATCGCCTTCCACTATCTCGATTCTTCCTTCAAGATTGTTCATCTGAACGCTTCTCTTTGCCATATCTACAGATTCTTTTTGAATCTCTAGTCCGACAAAGTCCTCGCCATCCGTTTTGGCCTCAAGCAAAATCGGAATAACTCCCGTGCCCGTTCCAAAGTCAATGGCTCTCTCCCCAGCCTTTACCTCGGCAAAAGAAGATAGTAACACCGCGTCCATTCCAAAACAAAACTTCTCTTTGTCTTGGATTACTTTATATCCTTTGCGCTCTAGGTCGCAAATTTCTTCAGTTTCTTTTAACTCTATATCCATTAGAGGTTATCCTTTAATGTTTGTCGGCATTTTCCACGCCTTCGTCTTTGTCTTCAAGTCCCTGTAGTTCTTTAAGTTCTTCAGCTGCCAAGTCAAATTTCTTTTTCTTAGGCTTAAACTTAAGTTCGCTCACATTGTAAGTCTTAATTTCTCTTTCTTCGTCTTCCTCAACCACAATCTTAACTTCCTGCTTAATGACATTTACACTTGTCACTTCGCCTTCGAAGCCGTCAAAAGTTTTAACTTTCTCGCCCACGTCTGGTAGATTTGAATTTAAGTATTCGTAAGACTCCTGCTCGTTCTTCAAACAGCACATAAGTCTTCCACAAATACCTGAAATCTTAGTTGGATTAAGTGACAAATTCTGTTCTTTTGCCATCTTAATAGTAACTGGCGCAAATGATGGCAAGAATGTACTACAGCAAAGTTCTCTTCCGCACATTCCGATTCCACCAATCAGTTTAGCCTCATCACGAACACCAACCTGTCTTAGTTCGATTCTTGTTCTAAATACAGAAGCCAAATCCTTAACTAACTCTCTAAAGTCTACACGACCGTCCGCTGTAAAGTAGAACATAATCTTCTTTCCGTCAAATGTATATTCAACCTTGATAAGTTTCATCTCAAGGCAGTGCTTTGCAATCTTTTCCTTACAAGTCTTGAACGCCTTCTTTTCTTTCTCTTGGTTTTGAGCATACTTCTGGTCATCTTTCTCGTTGGCTTTTCTCATAATGTCCTTAACAGGTTTCTTTACTTGATCGTCAGTCACCTGCTTCTTCTCTAAAGCCACTTCGCCGTACTCTACGCCCACGGCTGTCTCCACTATAACGTGGTCGCCTTTCTTTAGTTCAAGATTTTTAGGATTGAAATAATAAATCTTCCCTGTATTTCTAAATCTTATTCCTACTACGTCTATCATTACTGTAACCTCTCTTTTATTCCTAACAACATAACTTCCATATTGGAATCAAATCCTACGTTGCTCTTTATTCTTCCTTCCGCATTATATATTTCATCCATTATTCCGTTTAAATTTTCAAACGAAATATGGTCTGCTAACTGTTTTATTTCTGTCAACGACTCCTGAAATACCAAATCGTTAACATCCTTTGTCGATTTATATTTCAATACATCGCCAAACCATACACGAACCATATCTAGATAATCTCTTAGTCCCTCTTTGTCGTCTTTGTAGTCGTTTAGATCTTTTACCACTTTTGCGATAGCTTCCATGCCGCCGTTCGCCACATCTCTCACTAAGTCTGTGACGGAATTCTTCGAATCCTTAAAACTATCTGAGCTAATCAACTTCTCTGCTTTTCCGATGTTGCCTCCGGCAAAGGAAGCAGCTACCTTCGCATCATAGTCACCCACACCATATTTGTTTTTTAACTCATCTACTATTTCGCCTTCTGCCACAGTTCTAGCATTTAGCATAACGCATCTTGAAAGTATTGTAGGTAAGAAAGCGTCAGTGTTTGCTGCAAGCAAAATGAATATCGCATAACTAGGTGGCTCCTCAATAGTTTTAAGAAGTGCGTTTTGCGCTTGCACTGTCATAGTATCGCTCTTTGGTATTATATATATTTTATATGGACTTCCGTAAGGCTTTATTAGCGCATCGTCATTTATCTGCTCTCTTATATCATCTACACCCAAGGTCTTCTTAGCGGGAGTCACATATTTAATATCTGGTTGATTGTCAGATTCTGCCTGATGACAAGATTTGCACTGCCCACAAGCTTCCCCTGTTTTATCAGTCTTTTCAGGAGCATTACTCTCACACTGAATGGCTTTTGCCGCTTCCTTTGCAATATTCAACTTTCCCATTCCTCTCTCTCCGTGAAGGATGTAGGCGTGCGAAAGTTTGCCCGCAGCAATTGCGTTCTTAAAATGCTCGTATATGTGATTTTGGCCTAATGCTCTCTCCATTTTT
>CADBBS010000112.1 GCA_902793045.1 uncultured Lachnospiraceae bacterium | reverse complement strand
CCAAAGATGAACTATGTTGAGTTTGAAAAGATGGTTACGGATTTGGCGTTTGCGCTATTTGAAGATGGCAAGATGACAGAAGAACTTGAAAAGTCATTGAAGTTTATGATAGATAGCGGAACTTACGGAACGTTTGAAGAGTATCAGAGGTTCCAGTATGAAAACTATAAGAAAGAGTTTGGAGTAAAAACTAAAAAAGGCTATTTCCTAAGACGAATGTTTATGGAGAGAGAACGCATGGAGTTTATTTATCCGAGTCTTAAAAAACACGGTTGGTTACTACCATTCTTCTGGATACATAGATTGTTTAAAGCAGTTTTCACAAAACGAGGAAAAGTGAAAAGAGAAATGAAAGGAATGAAAAAATTATAGAGAGGTTGATATGGGATTATTAGAAGGTTACGAACCAAAAGAAGTGTGGAGTTTCTTTGAAGAATTCAGTCAGATACCACACGGTTCAGGAAATACAAAAGAGATAAGTGACTACGTGGCAAAATTTGCGAAAGACCGTGGTCTAAAATACAGACAAGATGAAGTAGGCAATGTTGTCATCTTCAAAGATGCGACAGACGGTTATGAAAATTCAGAGTCTGTTATTTTACAGGGTCACATTGATATGGTTGCTGTAAAAGATGATGATGTGGACAAGGACTTAGAAAAAGATCATATTGATTTAGAGATTGTCCACGCGGATGACACATCAGACTCCGAAGGTCTTAGAGGCGAATTCGAGCACGACGAATGGGTTACTGCAAAGGGAACTACATTGGGCGGCGACGACGGAATGGCTGTAGCTTATATGCTAGCAATTCTAGATAGCGATGAAATTAAACACCCACCACTAGAGTGCGTGTTTACAATAGATGAAGAAGTTGGAATGATTGGTGCAACAAAGCTCGATGCATCAGACCTCAAGGGTAAGATTTTACTAAACGCAGATTCACAGCACGAAGGAAAGTTCGTGGTGGGCTGCGCAGGTGGAGTTATAGTTGAGTGCAACCTTCCAATAAATAAAGAACCTATCACTCCATATGTAATTGAGTTTAGGATTGAAGGCTTGACTGGTGGACATTCAGGAACTGCTATTGATCAATATAGAATGAATGGTTTAGTTGCAATGGGAAGAATTCTTCTCAAGTGTTTCCAAAATGTTGGAATGAGAATTATTACAGTGGACGGAGGAGTGGCAGATAATGCTATCCCAACAGAAGCAGAAGCAGCAGTTGTCGTGCTAGAAGAAAATAGAGAAGAAACTGTAAAGATAATAAAAGAAACTTTTGAAGAGATTAAGGCAGAGTATAAAAACACTGACCCAGACGCGAACCTAGTTATAAATGAAGTGGGAGAACAAGATGTTAGAGCATTGGGTGATGGTTCAACACTTGCCACTATCATTGCTCTTTCAAACATGCCAAATGGAATTCAAAGAATTGATTCAAAGATTAACAGTGTTGAGACTTCGCTTAACTTAGGTGTAGTTAGAACTGAAGATG
The DNA here is from genome assembly GCA_902793045.1 of uncultured Lachnospiraceae bacterium. GTDB lineage: Bacteria > Bacillota > Clostridia > Lachnospirales > Lachnospiraceae > Eubacterium_G. The sequence goes on along the minus strand of CADBBS010000112.1, from coordinate 3,444 downwards.
ACAGAGTGACATTTAAATTCTTGGTTAGAAGCACAAAGGAAACTGCCAAGTGGAATGTAGTAGAGCAGATTCGTGCGCTAACTGAAATCTTTGGCGGAGAAATACAGACATACGGCGGATACAAATCATGGGAGCCAATAGAGAATTCGAAAATCACAAAGGTTATGTCAGATAACTTTAAAGAGTTGTTTGGCAAAGAAGTGAAAGTTGGTACAGTTCATGCCGGACTTGAGTGCGGAATATTCTGCGACAAAATAGAAGGATTAGACGCCATCTCATTTGGACCACAAGTGGACGATATTCATACCACAGAAGAGAAGGCTAGCATACTTTCGGCGAAGAGGTGCTGGGACCTGATACTAAAAACACTAGAAGATCTAAAATAAAACATACAAGACTAGGCAGATTGTTGCCTAGTCTTTTTTGTGCAACTGTAAAGTGTCTTTACACCTGTCTTGTCAGATGAAAGCAATTGTGCTATAATTCCACTTACATGAGAACAGATATATTAATAGTAGGAAGCGGTTGTGCGGGACTATACTGCGCACTCAATCTTCCTGAAGACAAAGAAATATTGATTATTACAAAAGACACTGTGGAGCATAGTGATTCATATCTAGCCCAGGGTGGTATTTGTATGCTTCGAGACGAAGAGGACTTCGAGAGCTACTTTGAAGATACAATGCGTGCCGGCGGATATATGAACAAGCCAGAAGCAGTGGAGACTATGATAAATGAATCGCCTGAGCTTATTGATGATTTAATAAGCCTAGGCGTTGATTTCACACGCGATGAAAAAGGAAATCTCAAATTCACAAAAGAGGGTGCTCATCACAATGAGCGAATTTTGTACCATGAAGATGCCACCGGCAAAGAAATCATGGTTCACCTTTATGAGGAATGCAAAAAGAGAAAGAACATCACCATCAAAGAACACTGGACAATGGTCGATATACTAAGTTCTGACAATAGATGTTTTGGAATAATCGCAAACAAAAACGGAGATGGACTAGATACTATCTATGCTGACTACACAGTTTTGGCGTGTGGCGGTATAGGCGGCATTTATAAATACTCCACAAACTTCAAACACATAACAGGTGATGGTGTGGCGATAGCCATCAGACATGGTGTTAAAGTTAAAAATGTGAACTATGTGCAAACACACCCAACGACATTCTATATTGAGAAGAATCCAGACAGGAGTTTCTTGATTTCTGAATCCGTCCGCGGTGAAGGAGCACTTCTATATAACAACAAAGGCGAGCGCTTCACAAATGAACTAAAGCCTAGGGATATTGTTACTGAAAATATTATTGCTGAGATGGAAAAGGAAGGCGCGGACAATGTTTGGCTTTCATTTAAGCCGATCGATCCAAAAGAGTTAGAGACGCACTTCCCAAATATTGTTCAGTACTGCAGAGAGCAAGGCTACGATGTACCTGAGCAAATGATTCCAATTATCCCAGCGCAACATTACTTCATGGGAGGAATCAAGGTTGATCTAAATTCTAAGAGTTCGATGGAGCAGCTATACGCAGTGGGAGAGACTTCCTGCAACGGGGTGCATGGCCACAACAGACTAGCCAGCAACTCACTACTTGAGAGTATGGTCTTTGCAAAACGAGCGGCCATAGACATGATAGAACATTACGATGAAGTTAAGACTAAACAGTTTAACGAAATCGACTGGAGCGAATATGAAGACCTGGACAAATGGCAAGAAGAAAACAAGAAGATAATATTACAAGAGATAGAAGATGAAAATGAAAAGGAGACAAATATGTTTGATCCAATTACATTAAAAATGAATGTAGACCCACTTATTAAAAGTGCTTTGAAGGAGGATGTCACAAGCGAGGACGTGACTACAAATTCAGTTATGCCAAATGCTGTTGCAGGTAAGGTTGAACTTATCTGTAAAGAGGATGGTGTGATTTGCGGCCTTCAAGTATTCCAGCGCGCGTTTGAGATGCTAGATGAAAATGTGAATGTGCATCTTCATGTGAAAGATGGAGACGTGGTGGAGAAAGGTCAAAAACTTGGATCTGTACGTGGTGATATCAGAGTTCTTTTGGTGGGAGAGCGTACAGCGCTTAACTACCTACAGAGAATGAGTGGAATTGCTACATATACACACTCTATCGCAAAAATGCTGGAGGGAAGTAAGACTAAACTTCTAGACACAAGAAAGACTACGCCAAATAACCGTATATTCGAAAAGTACGCAGTGCGTGTAGGTGGAGGTCATAACCATAGATACAACTTAAGTGATGGTGTTCTTTTAAAGGACAACCACATAAGTGCAGCAGGTGGTGTTAAGGAAGCTATTAAGGCTGCCAAAGACTACGCTCCATTTGTTAGAAAGATAGAGGTAGAAGTAGAGAGCCTTGATATGGTTAAAGATGCTGTGGAAGCTGGCGCAGATATCATTATGCTAGACAATATGGACCACGAGCACATCAAAGAAGCAATTGGTGTGATTGATGGAAGAGCAGAAATAGAAGTTTCTGGAAATGTCACAAAGGACAATGTAGAGAAACTGTTAGATTTGGGAGTAGATTATATTTCAAGCGGAGCGCTTACACACTCAGCGCCTAGTCTTGATATTTCTTTGAAGAACTTACATAGAGTATAGTCTTAAAAGAGGAAACATTTATGGACGGAAGTATTAGAAGAGAAAAAATATTAAAAATTCTTCGCGAGAGTGACGAGCCGGTGTCTGGCGGCAAGTTTGCAAAAAACTTTAATGTCTCCAGACAAGTTTTGGTGCAGGATATCGCTCTTCTTCGTGCTGCCAACCATGATATAATTGCCACCCACAAAGGATACATTCTTCAGAACGAAGATAAAACTTTGAGAGTGTTTAAAGTTAAGCACGAGCCAGACAAAATGCTAGATGAGTTAAACATTATTGTCGACTGTGGTGGAAAGATAGAAGATGAGTTTGTCTATCACAAGATGTACGGAGTTATCCGTGTAAATATGGGTGTGAAATCCAGACGTGATGCCGAGAGATACGTTGAGGAAGTGAACGGAGACATTTCACTTCCACTAGAAATGGTAACATCAGGTTTTCACTATCATACGGTGACAGCAGACAGCGAAGAAGTGCTAGATGATATACAAGATGAACTACAGAAAAATGGATATTTAGTAGCTCTTCGAGACTACGAACCAGTTGATTTTTGGAGTTAATAAAAAGGTTGCAAAAGCAACCTTTTTTTGTGTGATTATATGCAATTTGCAAAGTGTTTTTTAGCCTTATATATGGTATAATTTAAAATCAGTGATGACACTATTAAAGAGTAATTCACGAGAAAATTTGATAGATCGATAAGGAACAGAAAATGAGTAATAATCAAAATAGAAAACCGGATCCGGAAGAGAGAAAAAGAAAAATAATACTTATAGCAATTGCTCTTGGTGCAGCAATTCTATTTA
>CADBBS010000111.1 GCA_902793045.1 uncultured Lachnospiraceae bacterium | reverse complement strand
GATGACTGGGCTACAGAATACTTAGATTACAAGATGAGTGTAAAGATTGTGGATACTTTGGAGGAGGCAATCGAGCATATTTATCAGTACAGCACAGGTCACAGTGAGTGTATCGTGACTGAAAGTATAGACAGAGCGAATGAGTTTATGGATAGAGTGGACTCAGCAGCAGTTTATGTGAATGCTAGTACTAGATTTACAGACGGCGGTGAGTTTGGCTTTGGCGCAGAAATAGGAATTTCGACGCAGAAGCTCCATGCTAGAGGCCCAATCGGCTTGCCAGAGCTACAATCATTCAAATATAAGATATATGGAAACGGACAAATCAGATAGTTTACATAAAGGCATATATTTATGTAAACTAAAGGCGTTTTTATTTGATAAAAATGCTTAAAAATGGTAAAATATCTTCAGTGACTTAAAAGACAGTACTATTACAGTATTGTCTTTTGTATTTGAATATTAGTTTTATCAAAACAAAAGAAGGAATTATCATGAAAAAACTACTATTTATTATCAATCCTAGAGCGGGTTTAAAAAAGAATCCAGGCTTTATAGATGAAGCTGTTGAAGTATTTGAGCAGGCCGGCTATAAAGTTGGAAAGAAATTTACTAAGAAGAGAGCAGATGCTACTGAAATTGCAAGAGACCACGGAAACGACGTAGATCTTATTGTATGTATGGGTGGCGACGGCACTCTAAATGAGGTATTTGAAGGAATGATGGAAGGTGAAGTTAGAACACCTATTGGATACATTCCTGCAGGATCTACCAATGATTTTGCAAACAGCCTAGGACTAGAGACAAAACCGGAAGAAGCAGCTAAGTTTATCGTTAGCCACAAGCCAAGAAAGTTGGATATGGGTGAGTTTAACGGAAGAGCTTTTGCATACACAGCTTCATGCGGTATCTTTACAAAAACTTCATACGCTACATCTCAAAAGCTTAAAAATAAATTGGGACACGCAGCATATGTTTTGTCAGCGTCAAAGGAAATATTCCACGTGAAGAAATTAAAGATGAAAGTGGAATTGCCAAATGAGGTGATTGAGGGCAACTACATCTTTGCCGCAATCAACAACGCTACAAAAGTGGGCGGAGTGATGAAGCTAGACGAGAACATGGTAGAGTTTAACGACGGATTGTTCGAGTTGATGCTAATTGAGTATCCAAAGAACCCAGTTGATTTGGCTAAGCTTGTTGGAAAAGTAGCTAAACAGAGATTTACAGGAAAGATTACACTTATCCAGATTGACCAAGCAAAGATTACTATCGACTCAGATGTTGATTGGTCTTTGGACGGCGAGAAAGAAAAAGGACAAAGTTACATATCATTTAGGGTTATCCCTGATGCTATAAACTTCATATATTAAGCGGGCGTCTTTGTCGCCTGCGGGCGACAGAGGAGGAAGTATATATGTTAAGAAAAAGCGATTTAGAAATAATTGAAAAGTACGCAGGATTTGCACAGGAAAACGATCAAGTAGATAAAGAATTGTTTACTCAGTTCGGTGTTAAGCGTGGTCTTCGTGACATCAACGGCAAAGGTGTTGTTACGGGTATCACAAATATTTCTCGTGTGGAATCTACAGAAGAAGTGGATGGCAAGATTGTGCCATGCGCTGGTAAGTTGTACTTCAGAGGTTACAACGTCAAAGACCTAGCAGCTGGACTAAAAGAGTCTGGTAGATTTGGTTTTGAAGAGATTGCATACTTGCTTTTGTTTGGCGAACTTCCTACTAACGACCAACTAAAAGAGTTTGAGGGAGTGCTTGCGAGTTGCAGACATCTTCCAACTAACTTTGTAAGAGACGTAATTTTGAAAGCGCCTAGTAAGGACGTTATGAACTCGGTTACACGTTCAGTCCTAACTTTGGCATCATACGATAAAGATATGTCTGATACATCCGTAGATAATGTTTTGAGACAGTGTATTGAACTAATTGCTACACTACCTATGCTTGCAGTTTACGGATATCACGCATTTAACCATTACAAGAGAAATAAGAGTTTGTATATTCACAGACCTAGCGCAAAACTTTCAACTAGTGAAAATTTCTTAAGAATGCTTCGTCCAAATATGCATTATACGAAGCTTGAGGCAAAGGTTTTGGATTTACTTCTTATTTTGCATATGGAGCATGGTGGTGGAAACAACTCTACATTTACAACACGTGTAGTTACATCATCTGGTTCAGATACATACTCAACTATTGCAGCGGCTTTGTCATCTTTGAAGGGACCAAAGCACGGTGGAGCTAATATCAAAGTAGTTCAGATGTTTAAAGACATTAAAAAGAACTGTGGCGATTACAAAGATCCAGAGCAAGTCAAAGAGTACTTAAGAAAAATTTTGAACAAAGAAACTTTCGATCAGAAAGGTCTTATATATGGAATGGGTCACGCTATTTATTCAGTGTCTGACCCAAGAGCAGAAATCTTTAAAGAGGAAGTAGAAAAGCTAGCCATCGAGAAAGGCAAAGAAGAAGACTTCGCATTATACAGCTTAATTGAGAACTTGGCTCCAGAGGTTATTGCCGAGGAGAGAAAAATTTACAAGGGCGTAAGTGCAAACGTAGACTTCTTCAGCGGACTACTTTACAGCATGCTAGATATTCCAGAAGAGTTATACACACCAATGTTTGCGATAGCAAGAATTGTTGGATGGAGTGCTCATAGAGTGGAAGAGTTAGTGGCAGCTGATAAGATTATGAGACCAGCGTATGTGAGCGTTTGCCCATATAATGAATATAAAGATATAGATGATAGATAAAAATATACCAGACTCGATTAAGAGTCTGGTATAATACTATTTAGGGAAAAGTTCGGATTATTGGGAGATTAATATGGCAAAATCAGAGAAACAAAAATTGAAAACGATGGCGGTTCTAGACATCCTTCGTGAAAACACAGATGATGAGCACGGAATTACTATGCCAGAGATTATAGAAAAACTTGATGCTAAGGGAATTTCAGCGGAGCGAAAGTCTGTGTATAAAGACGTGGAAGAATTACAAGACTATGGTTACGAGATTTCAAAAGAGAAAGAGGGCGGAAAGTTTAAGTATTATCTTTTGGATAGAGATTTCGAATTGCCAGAGTTAAAACTTTTGGTGGATGCTGTTCAGGCTTCTAAGTTTATCAGCGAGAAAAGATCAAATGAGCTTATCTCAAAAATAGAGAAACAGGCATCCAAGCACCAGGCAAAGGAACTTCACCGCCAAGTTTACGTTACTAACCGTGTAAAGACTGATTATGAGAGTGTTTATTACAATATTGATGATATAAATCTAGCTATTAATGAAGATAGCCAAATAGAGTTCGACTACTACGAATGGAACATGGACAAAGAAATGGCTATGCGCGAGAACGGACACAAAGAAAATATTAGTCCATGGGCCTTAATGTGGGATGATGAGAATTATTATATGGTGGCCTTTGACGGGGAGAGCGAGATTATAAAGCACTACCGCGTGGATAAGATTCGCCATATTAAGTTGACTGGCGAGCACAGAGATGGAAAGTTGGAGTTTGACGGATTCGATATGGCATCCTACGCCAAAGAAACATTCGGTATGTTTACGGGTGAACCTGAAAACGTGGAGCTAGAGTTTGATAACAACTTTATTGGCGTTGTTCTTGATAGATTTGGAAAAGACATAATGCTTATAAACAAGGGCGACAAATTTAGAGTGCACGTAGATGTGAACTTGAGCGACCAGTTCTTTGGATGGATTTTAGGATTAAGCGGCGGAGTAAAGATTGTGGGCCCTGAAAATGTAGTAAAGGCTTACAAGGAGACTTTGGCGAAGGAAGCGAAGAAGTATAAATAATTGAGTGTGCGAGATTTACAAAAAGTGGCATTGGCAGGAAATAATATGAGCGAGAATAAAAAAGGAAAACTTTATATCTTTACTAGTTACACACCGGGCGCAGGCAAGAGCTACCGTATGGTGGCGACAGCTTGCGAGCAGGAAGAGAATGTGACGGTAGGTTTTCTTAATTCTGCCCACAGAGATATGGCAAAGCTATTGGATGACTATGATGTAGCTATAGGTGATTTCTCAAAGTATTCTGTTTTTGGGATTATTAATGAGAGTCCCGATGCCGTGATCTTTGACGAACTCGGAATGATTAGTCGCAACAAAGACTCAAGAAGACTTCGCAAAAAACACGGGCACAAGGAAAAGAAGCATGAGACTTTTATTTACAATGATATAGATACCATTTTGGATGCGGGCATAAATGTGTATGCGTCGGCTAACTTGAAGCGTTTCGAGAGTGCGAATCCGGTTTTCAAAGCGATTACTGGCATTGGTGTTAAGACAAAGGTGCCAGATGAGTATTTGGAGAAGGCTGATAAGATTATCTTTATCGACCGCGAGCCAGATTTGATGATTGCCGATTATGAAGATGGAAGTTTGTTTGTGGATAAGTATATGAAGTCAAAGATTATGCAGAAAAATTTCCTACCAGAAACTTTGACAAAGTATAGAGAGGCTAGCTTGAAATACTTAGAGCAGTACGGCGACAAAGTGGAAGTAGTTTTTAGAAGCGGCGAAGGAAAAGAATTAAAAGACGAGGAACAAGAAGATTAGGATGAACGAAATTTTTATATACGATACAAAATATGAAGGCGAAGATGCCAAGAGCAAGATTGCGAGAGTGAGAAGTCAGATGCTAGAAAAAGGTGTGAATGTTTTAAAAACATTTGTGCCGGAGGAAGCAGCATGGCTTCTTAATTTACGTGGATGTGGAGCAGGGGAAGAGTATGCGGATGATTTGAAGAAGTTTACTCCAGTGTTCCTTTGCGAGTTAGAAATGACAAACGATGGTGTTATACTTTATGTAAACCAAGAAGTTTCTGAAGAAGTGAGTGGATATTTGGCTGATTTGGGAGTCTCGGTTGAACAAAAAGAATTGGAAGAACGTGAGATTAATATTGAAGAAGACAAGACATTGATTTCTGATCTTATGATGATAAAGA
>CADBBS010000110.1 GCA_902793045.1 uncultured Lachnospiraceae bacterium | reverse complement strand
TGCTAACAAGTTTGAAAGTATAGAGGAGTTTGAAAGAGCACTAAGAAAATATATTGATTGGTATAACAATAAAAGAATAAAATTGAGATTAAAAGGAATAAGCCCGGTACAATACCGAGCTCACTACTATAGAGAGTTGAATAATTAATGTTTAATTTAATGTCCAACTTTTCGGGGTCAACCGTGGGCATCTACTCCTTTTAGTTAAGCAAAAAAGGTTTTCACAAGTCTTGTGATTACAAATAAATTCAAACAAAACAGTCATTTCCTTTGCTAATTTTCAAAATATTTTCTATTTTTGCAAAAGAATTATTGCTAATAAATATAAATGGCCTATCAATAACATTCACATTATTGTTGTATTTATACAGATATGAAAAGGATTTATGCTTTGTCGTTTTCGATTTTATTGCCTTTTACGGTTCTGGCACAGTCGTGGGAAACCATTTGTACCAGTAGCGAATATATATATGGTACAGGTAGCGGTTCTACTGTAGCAGAGGCAGATCGCCACGCTTTAGCTAATCTGGTGGGTATGATATCAACCTTCGTAAGTAGCAATACCTCTATGGGGTTCAAGGAACTGAATGTCAATGGTAGTATTGATCACAAAGGCTTTGTTGAAAGCCGGATTAAAACCTACTCACAGGCAACTCTCACCAATACGGAACGTATTATCTTAAAAAATGAACCTGATGCAGTTGTTGGACGCTACATAAAAAAGGCAGAGCTGGATCGCATATTCGAAGGGCGCAAAACCAAGGTAATGGATATGGTCGAAAGTGCTGAACGTGCAGAGAAAAAGGGAAAGATAGATGATGCTTTACGCTACTATTATTGGTCATTGTGCCTTCTGAAAAGTCTTCAATATCCCGATGAAGTGAAGTATTCCTGCCCTGATGGAAAACAAAGGCTTTTATCCACTTGGATACCAGAAAAAATGAATGATATCTTTTCAGAAATCAAGATATCTCCTATTAAGCAAGTCGATAATGAAATCGTTCTTTCTGTAAAATACAAAGACAAACCTATTAACAGTTTTGACTATACCTATTTCGACGGTATGGACTGGAGTAATATTTATAGTGCCAAGGATGGTCAAGGTGTTGCAGATTTACGACCAGGTCAGACCTTTGACAACTTGAAAATTAAGTGTGAATATGAATTTGCCGGTGAGAGCCACATAGATAAAGAACTTGAGAATGTAATGACCTTAATAGGTAGTGTACCTTTCCGTGATGCTTATATCAACGTTGCTACAAAAGAAATCATACCTAAAGATAATGTTCAGCTGTCTACTCCTGTGAAGGAAGTACATAGTAATACAAATAGCCAGAATATAGTACAGTCATTTGATAAACATCTTGTAGTATTAAATGATATTGCAAAGGGAATTTCTCAAAAGAACTATAATTCTCTAAAGAGTCATTTCACGCAGAAAGGATGGGAACAGTTTCAGAAACTAATACATTATGGACGCGCAACTTTGATAGAGAATTCTGATATCAACTTCAACAAGTTGGGGGATAAGGTTATTTGTCGTGGTTTAACTATGTCATTTGGGTTTAAAAACAACAATAGAAAATTCGTTGAGAATGTTGTTTTTACTTTCAATAATGGCCAAAAAATAGATGAGGTTCTTTTTGGCTTGGGTAAAGAGGCATATAATGACATTATGATGAAGGGGGTTTGGGACATGGATGCCCGACTTATTCTCACTAATTTCTTGGAGGAATACAAAACAGCCTATGCCCTTAAAGATATTGACTTTATCAGAAATGTGTTTGATGACAATGCAGTTATTATCACAGGCAGAATGACAAGCAGACCACGCACCAAGATAGAGAATTCTAGTTATATTGATTCCAAGATAGTAAAATACAATCGACAAACCAAGAATGAGTATTTACGTAACTTGCAACATTGCTTTGCAGGTAATGAGTTTATTAACATTCGCTTTGCCAACAATGATGTAATCAAGGCTGGTAAAGGTGGTGAGACATATGGAATACAAATCAAACAGGACTATTATTCCAGTACTTATGGTGACACGGGCTATCTTTTCTTGATGGTTGATGTAAACAACCCAGATAATCCCATTATTAAGGTAAGGACATGGCAACCAGAAAAAGACCCAGAGTTTGGTATTTTCGGACTATCTAATTTCTAAAGAATATGAAAATCGTGAGAAAGACAGTTTATCATTATACGAGTCTAGATGTTTTTTTTAAGATACTTGATGGAATAAAAAATAACCAGCTTATTTTCTATGCATCAAGAGTATATGAATTAAATGATTCTACCGAATTGTTATATGGATTAAAAAAGATATGGAAATGGTTACCTCAGATAGAGAAAGAATTATCCATTAATGATGACAGATACAAACTTTCCAAAATTGGGACAGACAATGAGTTGATGAGCGGGATTTTTCCCAAAATAATACTTGATGGACTAAAAAAAAGCAAAATAAATCCCTTTGTTATCTCTTTCTCAAATGACAAAGATAGTATTCCCATGTGGAATATGTATGGGGATAAGGGCAATGGGGTTGCATTGGGATTTGATTTGCAATTAGAATTTAAAAAAGATCATTCAGAATTTTCAGATTTGACTAATATGGATGGTAGACCTTTTAGTTTTTCGATGTCTTATGGTAATTATAAACCTAAAGATGCTGCATTAAGATTTGTAAAAATAGAATATTCAAATTATTATAATAAGGTTGGTGGCTTTGCTAATATTGAGGATATAATTAATAAACAATTAGATTTAATAGATAAAATAGCATTTATTTCGGCTTTGTTACTCAAGCATTCATCATTTAGTTATGAAAGGGAATCACGTCTATTTTACAATATTATAGGAAACCTCAATGACATCAAGTTTCGAACCAATTCTAAAGGAAATGTAATACCGTATGTTGAAGCTCCTATACCATTATCTTTATTAAAAAAGATTATTGTTGGTCCCTGTTGTAATGCCAGTCAAGTAAAAAAAACTATTGACTTGAAATTTCAACAAATCGGTAAAGATAATATAAAGATAGAAAATTCTAAAGTACCATATAGGGATTTTTGATTATACAAAGTAATAATGAGAAAGATTATTTTAAGCATATTATTAAGTTTTATCTGCGACGTTGTTTTTCCCCAATCAATATCTGTCGGCAGTTTCAAACTATTGGAATCTGATCTGACGGCCAATACAGCAGGCACGATAGAGCAAGACCAGAACGGAGAAGTTGCTGCATTGATAAAAGTGGTAACCACTCAAACTGGTTTCACGTTTGACGGAGGCTCTCTTGGTATAGTCAAGACGAAGCAAACTCCAGGAGAAGTATGGGTATATGTGCCTCGTGGCTCAAAAAAGATTACCATCAAGCATCCACAATTAGGTGTGCTGAGAGATTATTATTATCCTCTTGCCATTGATGCAGCCCGAACGTATGAAATGACCTTAGTGTCTGGCACCGTACAGACTATTGTGAAACGGACATTAAACAATCAGTATTTAGTAATAAAAGTGAACCCTTCTGATGCAGTGGTAGAACTGGATAATGAGATATTGCCTACTACTGATGGTGTTGCTCAGAAATTTGTAAAGCTTGGAACATATGATTATCGTATACAGGCTCAAGACTACCATATTGCTGCAGGTAAGGTGACTGTTGATGACCCAAATAATAAGAAAATACTTGAAATAAACCTGCAACCAGCATTTGGCTGGATTGAGATACCTGCACGCGAAGAGTATAATGGAGCTCAGGTGTTTATCGACAACACACTAGCTGGCACAATACCCATGAGATCTAAGAACCTTGCTAGTGGTGAACATAATGTCAAGATCGTTAAGGCTTTATATAATCCTTTCTCACAGACTGTAATTGTGAATGATAATGAGACAGCTCTGGTTACTCCAAATCTTTCAGCCAACTTTTCCGAAGTGACTATTACTGTAGATAATGATGCAGATATTTATGTTAATGACGAGAAAAAAGGCAATGGAACGTGGACTGGTAGGCTTGCCTCTGGTACATATTTGATGGAAGCCAAGAAGGAAAGCCATAGAAGCATTAGTAAGACGATTGAAATATCATCATCGCATAAAACACAAGATGTTCAACTTGATACCCCCACACCAATCTACGGCGAGGTCAATATATCAAGTACGCCAGCTATGGCGGAAGTGTATATCGATGGAGAGAAAAAAGGAGAGACACCATTATATTTGCCACAACTTCTTATTGGTAATCACCAATTGGTAATAAAACATGATGGATATGGTACTATTTCTTCTTCCTTTACTAATAGCGAACAAGAAGTTACTGAATTATCTTTAACGTTGGAGTTTGACAAAGACATTGATTTCTTAGATGAAGAAGTGAAAAAGATTTGTATTAAGAATTGGGATTTTAATAATGATGGTAAGTTTACAAAAGATGAAGCTAAAAGGGTTACTAATCTCAACAAAGCTTTCTTCTTAAATACAAAAATTAAAGATCTTAATGTCCTTTCTTTTTTTGAGAACTTAAAAGAATTGAATAGAAACGAGTTTTATTATTGCAGATCATTAGAACAAATAACGTTGCCTTTAGGATTAAAAACAATAGGAGATAGTGCATTTGTTAAATGTAGAGAATTAAAAGGCTTAATTATTCCGCATTCTGTTGAATCGATTGGAAGTGGGATTATTAATGAGTGTGAATTACTAGATCAAATTGTAATACCGTCATCTGTTAAAAGCATAAAGGGTATTAGCATTCCGTGGCATGTGAATATTATATTTGAAGGTGACGTGCCAGATGAGGTCGGATATGTTTTTGCTCCCCGAAATAGTATTATTAAAGTTCGAAAAGAATACAAGTCACATTATAAGGAACATTCTTCCTTTAAATTATTATCAAAACAAATAAAAGATTATTGAATCGTAGAAGATGAAAAAGCATAAACTATACATAATTCGTTATAAAATAGTACTTATCTGTGTATTATTTGTAATTTCTTGTA
>CADBBS010000109.1 GCA_902793045.1 uncultured Lachnospiraceae bacterium | reverse complement strand
GGACAGTCCGCATCTAAAATACGAGCCTTTTCTTTCTTTATTATTAAAAGATTATATCCTAACTTAGTCTCAATAAAGTATTCACGATCTTTTGTTAAATCAAAACTCTTTGTTAATTTTTCATTCACATAGACCTTAACATACTTTCCTTTGCCCTCGACAAAGAACCTGATACAAACAAATGAAACAATCGCTATTAAGACTAAAATCAAAACAGCAATTATTTCTTTATTTCGACTTTTTAGAATACTTTTTTTGTCCATATTTAACCGATTTTCAGTCGTTTCTATATAATTAGAACGAATGTTTACCCTTGCTAATTATACTATATTAAATATGTGAATACAAACTTAATTTATTGTGTTATTATATATAAAAATAGGCATTTCAGGAGAACAAAATGAAGAAAATAATCAGTTTTTTATTAATAATTACTACTATGATGTGTTTATGTTCATGTGGTTGTTTTAATGACGGAAATGAGCCATACAAGACATCATTTAAGTCTTTTGACACAATGTGCTCTATCACTATTTACGATAAAAAGACATCAGATGAATACGATAATATTCAACGCAATATTAAAACAGCATGCACTAAATTTAATTATAGTTTTGATAAGTATATACCTAACAGTTTTGTTCGTAATTTCAATAACACTAAACATAAAATAGCTAAAAACGATAATTACGACATTCTAAAAAGATCTATCGAGCTCAGCGAAAAGACAAGCGGCGCATTTGATATTACCATTTCTCCTATTGTTGAGTTATGGGGTGTTAATACAAATCATTTCAAAATACCTACAGATAAAGAAATAAAGGAAGCTCTCGCTAAAGTTAATTATAGACAAATTAGCTTAAACGGTAATAATGTCCGTTTGACAGGTGGCGGTTCTATTGATTTGGGAGCAATCGGCAAAGGATTTGTCGCAGACAAACTAGTTGAATCTCTTAAGAATTCAAATGTTAAATCTGCAATCATTGATTTGGGCGGAAATATTTACGCCATTGGTTCTAAAAAAGGTAAGCCATTTAAGGTTGGAATTGAGAAGCCATTTAGCAACGGAAAACTTATTGCTACAGTTAAGGCCAAAGATACTTCTGTTATTACAGCCGGCATTTACCAAAGATACAAAAAGAAAGATGGAAAGATATATTCTCATATCATGGATCCAAAAACTGGCAAACCTGTAGATAACGATTTGAATTCTGTTACTGTTATTTCTAAAGATGCTACTGCCGCTGATGCACTAAGCACAGGATTTATGGTAATGGGACTTGAACGAGGAATGGCGTTAGCTAATAGCACCGATGATGTGGAGGCTGTATTCATTGATAAAAACAATAACCTTCATTTAACTAATGGACTTATACAAAACGGAAGAGAAATCAGTTTGAAATAATAAAAAAGATGTGTGATAAATTCACACATCTTTTTTAGTTAACTTTTTCAATCGTTTTCCTTGGGCACTTCTGTGCGCATAGTCCGCACTTCTTACACTTTTCTTGATCTATAACTGCTAAGTTATCAACCATTTCTATTGCATCGAAGTTACAAGTCTTTTCACAAAGTGAACATCCAATACATCCAACTTCACAGGCATCCATAACCGGTTTACCTTTTTCTTTTGACTTGCACTTAACAAAATATGCAGAGTCGAAATTTTCAATAGTAATTAGTCCCTTTGGACAAACTTTAGCACACATACCGCATGCTTTACATTTATCTCTGTCTACTACGGCTATTCCATTTTCAATATGAATAGCGTCAAACTCACAAACCTTAACACAACTGCCAAGACCAAGACATCCATAGTCACACGACTTAGCGCCTGCGCCTGGAATACTCACTGCATCTACGCAAGAATCGTTTCCGTAATAATTATATTTTTCTTTAGACTTTTCACAGTCACCGTTACAGTGGACAACTGCCACTTTCTTAACAACGTCTGCTTCCACGCCCATAATCTCTGCAATGGCTTTTGCACATGGCGCGCCACCTACCGGACAAGCAGCCACATCTGCATCACCCTCTGCTATAGCTTTAGCCAAGCCATCACAACCTGGGTAACCACATCCACCACAGTTATTTCCAGGAAGTGCTTCTCGCACTGCCAATTCTTTTTCGTTCACTTCCACAGAGAATACTTTGCCGGCAATACCTAGCAAAATACCAATTATTAATCCTACGCCTCCAACTATTGAAACTGCTAGGAGAATGCCTTGAATCGTACTTAAACCAATCATATAACCCTCCTAAATCAATCCTGTAAAGCCAGAGAATGCAATGGCCATCAATCCTGATGCCACTAGAACCATAGGTGTTCCTTTAAATGCATTTGGAACATTGTTATTCTCTGAACGCTCTCTTATTCCCGCTAGAATAACGATAGCGATCAAGAAACCTATTGAAGTTCCAAGTGCACTGAACATACTCTCTGCAAAACCATATTTTTTATCGATATTTGAAATTGCAACACCTAGCACTGCACAGTTTGTAGTGATAAGTGGCAAGTAAACACCAAGCGCCTGATACAAAGGCTTGATAAATTTCTTCAAAATCATTTCAACCAACTGAACTAATGCTGCAATTACTAAAATGAAAACAATAGTTACTAAATACTCAACATCAAATGGTAAAAGTATTCCGTAATATATTCCATATGTAACAGCTGAAGCAATCATAATTACAAATATAACAGCTGCTCCCATTCCTGCCGCAGTGTTTGTTTTCTTTGAAACACCAATGAAAGGACAAAGACCTAAAAACTGGCTTAATACAACATTGTTAACAAGCGCTGCCGCCAAAGCAATCAATAATAAATTACCCATTTAAATCTCCTCCTTTTCTTCTTTTTCGCAGTTGTCGTAGTCATTGCCACATCCGCTACAACCAGCACAACCCATCTCGCATTTTAGTTTGCGAGGTTTCTTACCGTGTTTAGCTCTGATGTAGTTTTGAACCGCAATAATAACAGCTAGAACAAAGAATGCTCCAGGTGCCATTACAAATATAGTAATTCCATCCCAATGAGGAATATTATATCCAAGAATTGTACCTGCTCCCAATATCTCTCTGAAAGCACCAAGAATAGTAAGGGCTAATGTAAATCCAATACCCATTCCTACTCCGTCAAATAATGATAGTCCCACACTGTTCTTTGACGCGTAACTCTCAGCACGTCCAAGAATAATACAGTTAACAACGATAAGTGGAATATAGATTCCGAGCGCTTTGTTAAGTGTAGGCAAATAAGCTAGTAACAAGAATTGTAAAATTGTAACAAAACTTGCAACTACAACTATGAATGCTGGCACTCTTACTTTGTCGGGAATGATTTTTCTAAGCATAGAAATAACAATGTTTGACATCACTAGTACAAACAAAGTACTTACACCCATTCCAAAACCGTTCACCATAGATGTAGTAACAGCCAGTGTTGGACACATTCCGAGAATCAAGACAAATGTTGGATTCTCTTTTAGTATTCCGTTGTAAAGTCTCTCTACATATTTATTCATGACTGTCACCTCCTAAGTGATCCGCCAAAATCAAACATGCATCTACTCCATGTGTTACAGCGTTCGTTGTTATGGTAGCCGAGCTAATAGCATCTACTTGGCTATCATCCTCAGGACTATCCTTTGTATAAGTAAAGAATTCAACATCTTTACCGTAATATTGTTTTAGGAATGATTCTTCCTGTGCCTTCATACCAAGACCTGGAGTTTCATTAATATCTAGGAAAGCAATTCCTTTAACGCTTCCATTCATATCAATACCAACTGCCATTTTCAATGAAGAATTATAAGCTTCTTCATCCACAACAGACATGATATAGCCTAGTTCTTCTCCATCTTTATCTTTCGCTAAAATCACACTATCAATCTTTGCTTTAAATGGATTGTATGGTTTATAGTTTAATTCTTTTTCGTTTTCCTTTACTTCCCCGGCAATATATTTATTCATTTTCTTCAAATCTACTTTCATTTTTTCTGTAGATTCAACGCCAGGCATTACAGCACTATAAGCCTCGTTCAATATCTTTTTCTCCTGCTCACTTCTAGCACTTGATGTAAAATTATACACAGCGCCCAAAGCAAGACCTGCCACCAAAGTAATAGCAAACAAAATCAAAACATCTTTAATAATTCTACTCATTTATTTGCCCTCCTTTGACGATTTCTTTACTATGCCGAAGGCTTTAGGGAATGTAATCTTTTCAATCATTGGAACTAGCAAGTTGCAAATGATTATCGCAAAAGATACACCCTCTGCTGTAGAACCAAATGTTCTAAGTATTGCAGTTAAAAGTCCAAGACAAAGACCATATACAATCTTTCCATTCTTTGTGATAGGCGATGTCGAATAATCAGTCGCCATAAAGAATGCGCCAAATACTAATCCACCACCGCATATCTCTTTTGCAAGATATGTCATATCAGTAGATTTGTTAAATAGCATCATAAAGATTGCAAATGAAACGATATATGTAAGTGGGATTCTAAGATCAATTATCTTAGTAACTAGTAGGAAAATGGCACCAATTAAAAGTGCACAAATACTAGTCTCACCAATAGTTCCCGCATGTCTTCCGATAAACATATCAAACAAACTAGTTGTTGTTTCACCAGTTTGTTTAATCTGTGTAAGAGGTGTGGCTGATGTTACTGCATCCACCCCTGATACGCCATCCGGGAAGAACTTGTTCATAGGTCCAGCAAATGAAAGCACTAAGAAACATCTAGCACCTAGGGCTGGGTTCATAAAGTTTTGACCAAGTCCGCCAAAAATCATTTTAACAACAACTATCGCAAAAGCAGATCCAACCATTGCCATCCATAGTGGGAATGTTACTGGAAGGTTAAGCGCTAAGATCATACCTGTAACTATCGCACTCAAATCTCCCACTGTGTTAGGTCTCTTTGTAGCCTTGTTAAATAAATATTCTGAAAGAACACAAACTGTCACGCATGTTACGATCAAAAGTATAGACCTAATTCCATACTGTAATCCAAACATACTTGTGTAATTAAACACGCCAAA
>CADBBS010000108.1 GCA_902793045.1 uncultured Lachnospiraceae bacterium | reverse complement strand
GTTAATCCACTTTGCTTTGTGTTCCTATCAAATGCTATCAGAGCCGGTGCCGAAAACACGTTTGCATACTTTGCTAGATGCGGTGTGGAACTAAAAGTTATATCCGGAGACAACCCTAGAACTGTTTCCGAGATTTCTATAAAAGCAGGAATTGAGCACGCTGATAAATACATCGATGCTTCTACTTTGAAGGATTATGATGATATCTACGATGCTATCCAAGAGTACACAGTATTTGGACGTGTTACTCCTGAGCAAAAGAGATTGTTTGTACAGGCTCTTCAGGAGCAAGGACGAACTGTTGCTATGACTGGTGACGGTGTAAACGACGTGCTCGCTCTTAAAGATGCGGACTGTAGTGTAGCTATGGCCAGCGGTTCAGATGCTGCCAGCAATGTAGCTCAGATTGTACTTTTGGATTCAGACTTTTCAAGAATGCCTTCTGTAGTGCTAGAGGGACGACGCGTTGTAAACAATATTCAGCGCTCTGCTTCTCTATTCTTAGTGAAGAACATCTTCTCACTACTTATGGCATTGATGGCAATGATCTTTGTTTGGGAATATCCACTAGAGCCATCACAGATTTCTTTGGTGGGTGCATTCACTATCGGTATTCCATCATTTATTTTGGCGATGGAGCCAAACAAGAATCGAATACGTGGCCATTTCTTGACGAATGTATTCCTTAAGGCTTTGCCGGCGGGACTTACTACATTTATCGTTATGGGTGGTTTTGTATTCTTCTGCTACGAATTTAAGGTGGGTACTACTAACCTATCATCTGCCTGCACTATCATTATGGCGATTGTTGGATTTATGATCCTTTACAAGATTGCATCGCCTATGACAAAGTGGCACGCAGCTTTAATCATCGCTTTAATAATCGGTTGTATAGCAACTATGATTATATTTAGAAATCTATTCTCAATGCATATGGTTACAGATTATAGAACGATTATGTTATTTGTAATCTTCGCTATCTGTACAGAGCCAATATTCAGGTATTTATATCAGTTGTGTAGTTTCATTCAAAAGAAGGTTTCTAGCAGGTATACAAGATAATATTTTATTTGACAATACTCTTAGATTTGTGATATAAATATCTAGTGCGTTTTAACGCTTAGGGGCGTAGTTCATCGGTAGAATAAGAGTCTCCAAAACTCCAGAGGTGGGTTCGATTCCTACCGCCCCTGCTATAAAGAAGTTATCGAAAAGATAGCTTCTTTTTTTATTAAAAGAAAAAGCAGTGTACTCACTTGAATCGTTCGTACATCTGCTTTTTCTTTTAAAATTAAATAATACTATATTTGCTCGCTAGCTTCTTTTATATTATTAACGCCAATTAATTCTATTCCATCTTCTTTTATATTCTTTAGCGATACTGCTGGCATAACCACTTTCTTAAAGCCTAGCTTTTTGGCCTCAGCCACGCGTTGTTCTGCCTGAGAGATTGCTCTAACCTCTCCAGCCAATCCAACCTCGCCAAAGACTATGGTGTCTGGACTTATCACTCTATTTTTAAAACTACTGATAAATGCCATTACAAGAGCAAGGTCAAGTGCCGGTTCCGTAACCTTCATTCCACCTGCTATGTTTACATACGCATCGTAGTCAGCCATTTGAAGACCAATTCGTTTTTCAATAACAGCCATAAGTAAGTTTACTCTATTGTAATCAGTACCCACTGCTGTTCTTCTTGGTTGTCCAAAGTTTGTACGAGAAAGTAGCGCCTGTATTTCAACTAGCATAGGACGTGTTCCTTCCATAAGGCACGCAACCACTGTACCTGATGCATCCTTTGCTCTTCCTTCTAGCATATATTCTGACGGATTAAGAACTTGATTAAGTCCATTGTTTCTCATCTCAAAAACGCCTATCTCATTAGTAGATCCAAAACGGTTTTTCACTCCGCGAATAATTCTATAAACTGCCTGTTTGTCTCCTTCAAAGTACAAAACAGTATCTACCATATGCTCTAGCATTCTAGGACCTGCCACAGTACCTTCTTTAGTCACATGTCCTACTATAAAAATAGGAATGTTCTCACCCTTAGCTAGTTGCATCAAAGAATTAGTAGACTCGCGAACTTGACCTACGCTACCAGGAGCTGTGCCTATATCTTCTCTATACATAGTCTGTATAGAATCAACTACCACTGCATCTGGCTTTTGATCAAGCACTGTCGCTTCGATAGTTTCAAGATTGGTTTCAGACAAAAGTTTTAAACTATCACTGAAATCTCCCATCCTGTTTGCGCGAAGTCTAATCTGCTTCAAAGACTCCTCACCTGAGATGTATAAAACATTCAGTCCGCTGTTTGCCATATTTTGGCACACCTGCAAAAGAAGTGTGGACTTTCCAATGCCTGGATCTCCGCCCACTAACACTAAACCACCTGGCACTATTCCACCGCCTAATACGCGGTCAAGCTCACTAAAACCAGTGGTGATTCTTTCTTCATCCTTTGCCGTCACCTTGTTTATAGCAACTGGGTCATTTACTAATAAATTTTTGTTAGCATGTGCTTTCTTCTTAGAACTAGGCGCCTCCGCGCAAGTCCCTCCCGCATGACATGCAGGACAAACTCCAAACCAAGTGGTCTGCTCGTTGCCACACTCTGTACAATAAAATAAGTTTTTCTCTTTGGCCATATATTTACCCCTTTAAAAGATACGAATTGCACATTTAAAATGTGCAATCCGTTTTAATGTTTATTTATTTTTTATGATTAGTCTAAATCGATAAATTCAAAATCGTTGTCTTCGTCTGGTTCGTCGTCTTCGTCGTCTGACTGAAGCATTGATTTAAGTGTGCTCTTTAAATCTTCTGGTTCACTCAAACTATCAACATCAATCTCAGAAGTATCAACAATTTCTCTCTTGTCTGCCATGTTCTCAATCGGATCAGCTAGTTCTGGTCCATCATCTTCTGTTATATCCACTAGCACTTCGTCTTCTGAGTTTATTTCTCCTCCGTAGAAACCTTCTGTAGACTCTTTGTCTGTGCCAAATGTTGGCTCATCTCCATATCCTTCGTGGCGCTTACTAAAGTCTCTCTTCTTCTTGTGAGTTTCTTCCACTGGCTCTTGTACTGGAGTGTCATCTACTGGCTCTTGTACTGGAGTATCTACCAATGGTGTTTCCACTACTGGCGTGTCTACTACTGGAGTAGTTTCCACTTTATTATCTATAAAATCTTCAGCAGGCTCAATTTGAATTTCGTCTGCATCCACTTCAATATTTTCATCTGGAACATCATCAATATCGTCATCGTCCAAATTCAAAATATCATCTTCAGTTTCCACTGCATCGATATCATCTTCATCTGGTGTATCTAGTGGAACTGCATCAATGTCATCTTCATCCGTAGGTACAGCATCTATATCATTCTCATCTGGCTCTTCTTTGTCAGCCTTCTTATTCTTCTTGGCTTTCTTATCATCTTTATCTTCGCCCATGCCGGCTGTTACAAATTCCTCAGCCTTAATCTTCTTTTCTTTCTTATTAAGTTTGCTGTGAATTAGTAAGAATATTAGGATGATAATTAGCACTGCCATTCCGATAATGATATAACGGAAAATATTGTACTTCTTAGTCAAAGCGTTCTTTCTATCCTTCATATTATCATATGCTTGGTTAGCAGCTTCGATCTGACTGTTAACATCGTTATCAATTAGGTATCTTTGCATACATTTTTCTTGATCATCGTATGTGTAAAGAGATGTCTCTCCATCCCAATTCATAGCGTAAACAAAGAACATTCCCTTCTCATCATCAAGAATCCATGCTTTTACTTTTTGACCATCAATCTTGATTGTTTTCTTTTCGTAGTTTTTCAAGATGTCATCTGGGTTTTCTGGTTCTACGATAGTGTACATTCTACTTTTTACTTTGACATTGTTCATTATGTAGAACTTTTTAGCGTCTTTATCGTAAATGCAGAATCCTTCTCCGTCTGGACCAGTTAGGTAGAATGCTGTTAAGTCTTTTTCTTTACCTTTAATAGCATCGTACTTTTTGCCATTGTAGCTGGCTGTAGTCTTTACGAATCCTCTAGGAATATCTTTCTTAGAGAAAGAAGTAATTTTATACTCCTTGCCATTCATTTCGACTTTTGCAGATTTCTTGCTCACTTTCTTCTTTTCAGGAGAAGATGATTTTTTTGCAGCCTTGCCACCTTCTTTGTACTGTGAATCTTCTGCTGGTGTACACTTCTTAGTCTTTAGTGTGTAAACTTGCTTTGCACCATTAGTTGCAGTAACTGTTACTGTAGTCTTGTTCTTTCCAGTATCCATTCTAGTGTTTACTGCTTCCTTATCTACAACTGCTGTAGACGCAGGATTGTTTGTTGTAACCAAGATTTCAATTCTCACACAGTTTGATTTAACGATGAAATCATACTTGTAAGTAGTTGGTTTAAAATTAAACTTTAATTGCTTCTTTGCTCCTGCTGTGTCCACACTATACACTTGCATAGATTTTAAATCTGTATCGCTGGCAGCCTTTACTGAAACCTGGGCTGATGCGAATACAAA
Organism: uncultured Lachnospiraceae bacterium; assembly: GCA_902793045.1. Lineage (GTDB taxonomy): Bacteria > Bacillota > Clostridia > Lachnospirales > Lachnospiraceae > Eubacterium_G. The sequence continues at coordinate 5,303 of CADBBS010000108.1, read as the reverse complement.
TGTAAGTGCTATCATTGCAATTAGTAATCTCTTTAGACTTTTCATTTTAAATGGTCTCCTTTATCTGAATTTTATAATTCTTTTCCGATGTCTGTTCTCATATATTTGTTATCAAAATCGATTAGCTTTGTAGCCTCATAAGCGTTTGCTCTAGCTTCTTTTAATGTGTCGCCCTTTGCTGTCACGCCTAAAACTCTTCCGCCGTTTGTTACGATTTTGCCATCGTCTAATTTTGTGCCCGCGTGGAATACATAGTATCCATCTTTTCCGTCAAACTGTTCAAGTCCTTTAATCTCGAATCCCTTTTCGTATGAAACTGGGTATCCGTCACTTGCTAGTACCACGCACACTGCTGCATTGTCTTCAAACTCTAGGTCAATCTCATCAAGTTTTCCGTCTATACATGTATATCATTTTTCATTCTAGGTAACACTACCTGTGCTTCAGGATCGCCAAATCTAGCATTGTACTCTAGAACCTTTGGTCCATCTTCTGTTAGCATCAATCCAAAGAAGATAATTCCTGTAAATGGTCTACCCTCAGCCGCCATCGCATCCACAGATGCCTGGTAAATATATTTTTTACAGAACTCATCCACATCATTTGTGTAGAAAGGACTAGGTGAGAATGTTCCCATACCACCAGTGTTAAGTCCCTGGTCACCGTCTTTGGCGCGCTTGTGATCCTGCGCTGAAGTCATAATCTTGATAGTCTTTCCATCTACGAATGAAAGAACTGAAACTTCCTTACCAGTCATAAACTCTTCCACTACTATAGTGTTTCCGGCTTCGCCAAATTTCTTATCAAGCATCAAAGTCTTAACGCCTTCCATAGCCTCTTCTCTAGTCTGGCAAATTAAAACTCCTTTGCCGAGGGCTAATCCGTCTGCCTTTAAAACGATTGGCATTTTTGCAGTCTCTAGATATTTCATTGCTTTCTCAGGTGAGTCGAAGTTTTCGTATCCAGCTGTTGGAATATTGTACTTCTTCATCAAATCCTTTGAGAATGCCTTTGAACCTTCTAGAATAGCTGCATTCTTTCTTGGGCCAAACACGCGAAGTCCAGCCTCTTCAAACTTATCTACAACGCCACCCACTAGTGGATCGTCCATTCCGATAACTGTCAAATCAATTTCTTTTTCCTTTGCAAAGTCCACTAGTTTATCGAATTCCATTGCTCCGATATCTACACACTCTGCTATTTGTCCTATGCCAGCGTTACCTGGTGCACAGTAAATCTTATCTACCTTTGGGCTTTTAGCAACTGATGCACAAATTGCATGTTCTCTTCCGCCACTTCCTACTACTAATACTTTCACTGTTTTCTCCTCGCTTTATTTATTTGCTAATTCATTTATTACTTCAGGAAGAATCTGCCACTCGGCTTCTTCCATAACACGTCTCTGTAATGTTTCAGGTGTATCGTCTTCTCTCACTTCAACTGCCTTTTGCTTGATGATCGGGCCTGTGTCAGTTCCTTCATCGACAAAGTGCACTGTAGCACCTGTTATCTTTACACCGCGCTCCAAAGCTTTCTCATGGACTTTCAAACCATAGAAACCGTCTCCACAAAATGAAGGGATGAGCGATGGATGAATGTTTATAATTTTGTTCTCATACTTTTTAACAAGTTCCGCAGGAAGTACTACTAAGAATCCTGCTAGCACTATCAAATCTAGATTGTAACTGTCGATTGTCTCTAGAAGTGCCTTGTTAAATTCATCTCTAGTCGCGTAATCCTTTGGCGATACCGCCACTGCTTCTATGCCTTTATTCTTCGCACGCTCTAGCGCGTAAGCATCTTTTTTATTACTTATTACAACTTCCAGTGTGGCGTTTGTAATCTTTCCAGCATCCATTGCATCCATAATGGCCTGCAAGTTTGTGCCACCACCAGAAACTAAAACTCCAAATCTCATATTGGTCCTTCCTTAATCTACTAGCACTGCTTCTTTATCGCCGGCTTCTATGTGTCCAACTTCGTATGCTTTGTCGCCTGCTGCTTCTATAGCTGCCATAGCCTTTTCTACATCAGCCTCGTCCACTGCAATAATCATTCCAAGTCCCATATTGTAAGTAGCATACATCATTTCTTCATCGATGCCGCCAGTCTTCTGTAGAAGGTTGAAAATAGGTGGAATGTCGTAACTGCTCTTGCTCACGATAGCCTTAACTCCGTCTGGAAGCATACGTGGGATGTTTTCGTAAAAGCCGCCACCAGTAATATGGCTACAACCCTTAACTGTAACTCCAGCATCCTTCACATTCTTAAGAGCCTTAACATATATGCGAGTTGGTGCAATCAAAGCCTCGCCCAAAGTAGTTCCAAGTTCGTCGTAGTAAGTGTCTAGTGACTCTTTTGTCATATCAAACACTTTACGAACCAATGAAAAACCATTCGAGTGAACGCCTGTTGATGCAATACCTATAAGCTTATCGCCTGGCTTAATATTCTCACCAGTAATCAAATCTTTTCTATCAACTACGCCTACGGCAAAGCCAGCCAAATCATAATCATCCTCTGGCATTAATGGTTCTCCACCTGAACATGCAATATCGTTTACACACATTGCAACTGCATCAATACCGATAGTGTCGTGTTTATCCATTACAAACGCTAGTTTAACCTTTGTTCCACATCCGTCTGTTCCAGATAACAACACTGGATCTTCCATATCTTTAATTCCTGACAAATCAAACGCGCCAGCAAATCCGCCGATTCCACCTAGTACCTCTGGTCTCATTGTTTCCTTAATGCTAGACTTCATCAACTCAACTGATTTATAGCCCGCTTCAATATCTACTCCTGAACTCTTGTAATCCATAATTTCCTCGCTTATTTATTTATTTTGGCATCTTTTGCCATAACGTCTTCTTTCATTTTTTGTGCATAATCTTCTAGTTTACATAACAATTCTTCATCTTCTGTAGCCAAAATCTTTGCTGCTAAGATACCAGCGTTTAATCCGCCATTAATAGCAACCGTAGCCACTGGAACACCTGAAGGCATCTGAACGATTGAGTAAAGTGAATCAACACCACCCAAGTCTGAAGTCTTCATTGGAATTCCGATAACTGGTAGTGGGAACAATGCCGCACACATACCTGGTAGATGTGCTGCCTTTCCTGCTCCAGCTATAATAACTTTCATTCCATTATCCTTTGCGCCCTTTGCCCAGTCAAAGAAGATGTCTGGTTCTCTGTGCGCTGAGATAATTCTCATCTCATAATCAATTCCCATTTCATCTAGGAATGCTGCTGCTTTTTCCATGATAGGCATATCTGAATCACTGCCCATAACTATTCCAACTTTTGCCATTTTCATTTCCTCTTTCTTTCCGTGATTACTCACTTATTTCAAACCTACGCTTCATTCAAAGCTTCGTTTAGCAACTCAGTTCCTTCTAGTACAAATCTTCCCTGCTCGATAATCTTTATTTCATCGCCATCTTTTGTAATAACAACTATGTCTCCAAGTTCATCGTATGGGATAGTAACATCCGTGTGACAACCAAAGTATGCTTTAGAAATGTCAGTCTTACGTAGCGCTGATACTTCATTTTCTCTAGCAACTATCTGCTTTCCATCTGGATTGAACGTTTCCATATCTTCTTGGAAACTGAAACATGTATCGCCCACTGCAAAGTGAGGTCCCATCTTCTCTACTATCAAAATAGGAAGTTTGTATATACAATCATATTTGTTTGCAATTACGTATGCTGTAGTGTTTGTTCCAATAGCAAACTCACCAATAGGTAAAGTCTCGTGATTAAACATTACGTTTTCTTTGAAGTAGTTTTTGTTCTCTTCAGTCGACTCGAAGTTCTGGCATCTGTAGTCTTTGATCATTCCATCTTCAAACTCAATCTCAAGTTCTTTGAAGTTAAGACCTTTCAAGTAAACTGAACTAACGTGAAGTAGTCCGTTTGTGCCTTTCAATTTTGGAGATGTGAAAACCTCACCCAAAGGAATGTTTACATCCGCCAAACAGTTTTCAAAGTTTGTTTCCTTAGTAGGGTCATTCATCTCGTGCATAGCCACTGTAAAGTCAGTCTTATTATTTCCTCTACCAGTGATGTGTACAAACTCTGCCTTATCCAAAGCATCAATCAATACTTGCTGAACTTTTCCATACTTTTCAGTATCAAGACTGTTAATCTTTACTGTCTCGTGGAAGAACTCTTCGAAGTTATCGCCAAACTCTGGAATAGGGAATGAGATAATAGTAAAACTTCTCTCCTCACCCTTAATATATGTTCTAACAATTTTTGTAAACTCTGTTTGATACTGAGCTGTTAATTCCTGCTGCTCAGGTGTGAACTTGATAGCTTCTGGAGTGCTCTCTGGTTCAAATGGTTTCTCACCAAAAATCTCAAGTCTAGCAGGTCCAGCCATCTGAGATGCCATTTCTTTTCTGCTCTCGTATGCTGCTGTCACAGTCTCTAGTTTTCTCTTCATATAAGCTTTGTCGAAGAATAGCGCTGCATCTTGCTTATGATCAAAAGCGTACTGCTTATTCATATCTGTAGACTGATAGTCTGCATAGCCAATAACTGGCTTAAGTCCCATATCTGCAAAACGCTTGATAGCAGCTTTTACTATTCTCTCAAAGCCAAGCACATACATTAGCTGCACCTTGCAATCTCATCTATCTTTTCATCGCTAAGTGTATTTAAAAACTTAGCCATCTTAATTTCATTATCACCAATGTGGTTTCCGTATTTGTAAAGATATCTAATGTCACTAAGATCACTATCAAGAATAATCTTTGCCACTCTATCCTTGCTTGGGTCTAACTTGCTTCCCAAAACCACATCCATAAATATTTCGGAATTATCTCTCTCAAATGTGTAGATAATATCTTTCAAGTTTTCAGGCGTTAGTCCCTCTTCATCCTCAAACAAACTGTAAATCTCAATTACAAGTTCGCATCTAATTAAAGCAACTTCCAAGTCACCCTCAAACATGTTTAATATACCTGAGCGTAGAGATGCATAAACATAGCATAGCATCTGTCCATACTCCTCGCCCAAAGTTTTCACCGCATATGTTGGGTTTGCAAAACTACTTGTGTATTTTTCTGGCTCTATCTCTTCGTATAACTTTTTATTAAAAGCCTCTAACTCTTCTAGTGCGGCCTCGTCAAAGAAATTTGCCTCTTTCTTTTCCTTAATCTCGTCTATTAAAAGAATCAGTTTTGCGGCAGCTTCAAAGTAAGCCTTAAACTTATCATCTACTGCTGCTTCGTTTAATATTTCATTTGCTTTTTCAATTACTAATGTGTATCTCTCTTCCATTTCTGTC
>CADBBS010000107.1 GCA_902793045.1 uncultured Lachnospiraceae bacterium | reverse complement strand
GTTCACGTACTGTGTAGCAACCTGTCCGTTTGCAAACAATTCATCTAACACTTCCTTAGGAGCTACAAATCTTCCCTCTCCGTGTGATGCAGGGTTTGTATAAACTCCGCCTAGCTCTGCCTTCTGCAACCAAGGTGATTTGTTTGAAACCACTTTAGTGTAAACCATTTTTGACACGTGACGGTTGATTGTGTTGTATGTAAGTGTTGGCGCATTCTCATCTTGGCCAGTAATCTGTCCATTTGGAACCAAACCAAGTTTGATCAATGCCTGGAATCCGTTACAAATACCAAGTGCCAAACCATCTCTCTCGTTTAATAGCTTTGTTACTGCTTCCTCAATCTTTGGATTTCTGAAAGCTGTCGCAAAGAACTTAGCTGAACCATCTGGCTCATCACCTGCACTGAATCCACCAGGGAACATTAGAATCTGTGACTGATTTAGAGCTTCCACATAAGCATCTACAGAATCTCTGATATCTGATGGTGTAAGGTTTTTAAATACCTTTGTTATTACATCAGCGCCGGCCTGTTCAAACGCCTTTGCTGTATCGTACTCACAGTTAGTACCTGGCATAACTGGGATAAACACCTTAGGTCTAGCCACTTTGTTTTTGCAAACATAGATTGAACCTTTATCGTACACTGGTGTATCAAGGTCTGATGTATCGTCATGACTTCTTGTTGGGAATACTGCCTCTAGAGGTTTCTCCCAAGTCTTAATAGCGTCTTCCAAATCGATTACTACATCGCCCTTTTCCAAAGTCTTTGTATCGTTAGTTATACCAACTACGTCGTGGTCTATTGTCACATCTTTGCCATCAGCAATCTCTGCCACAATATCACCGAAGCCTGGGGCAAATAGGTCTTTACCGTCCCAAGAATCATCAATAGTGATACCAATCTTGTTACCAAATGCCATCTTTGAAACAGCTGGGATTTCTCATATTCGTCTTTTTCAATCTTGAATCTAACTACTTTGTCTCCAGCTTTCTTGAACTCTGGAGTGATAATATCTTTTTCTTTTGCTACGTCCACGGCAAAGGAAACAAGTGTTGGTGGAACATCAATATCGTTAAATGTTCCAGACATACTGTCCTTACCGCCAATTGATGGAAGTTCAAATCCCATCTGCGCATCGTATGAACCAAGAAGTGCTGCGAATGGCTGACTCCATCTCTTTGGATCTTCGCTCATTCTTCTGAAGTATTCCTGGAATGTCATACGAATCTTTCTAAAGTCACCACCTGCTGCCACAACCTTTGCGATAGAATCAACAACCGCATAAATAGCACCATGGTATGGACTCCAGCTTGATAGGTATGGGTCAAAACCGTAACTCATAATTGTAACTGTGTCACAATCACCCTTTTGAACTGGAAGTTTTGCAACCATACTCTGAGTCTCAGTTAACTGATACTTACCACCGTGTGGCATATATACTGAACCTGCTCCAATAGAGCCGTCAAACTTCTCAACCAAACCTTTTTGTGAACACTCATTAAGGTCAGCCAAAGTATCTAACCACTTAGTCTTAATGTCTGATACTTCCTCAGCCTTAAAGAAATCTTTATTTTCATCTGGCATATCAACAGCCACTGAAGTTTCCTGGTGTGCTCCGTTTGTGTCTAGGAATTCTCTTGAGATATTTACAATCTCTTTTCCTCTCCACTCAAGAACAAGTCTTGGGCTTTCTGTAACCTCAGCCACTACTGTAGCCTCTAAGTTTTCTTCTTTTGCGTATGCGAGGAACTGGTCAACATCTTTAGGATCAACTACTACAGCCATTCTCTCTTGAGACTCTGAAATAGCAATCTCAGTTCCGTCCAAACCTGCATACTTCTTTGGTACCAAATCTAAGTTAACGTGAAGACCGTCAGCCAACTCACCAATAGCTACAGACACACCGCCTGCGCCAAAGTCGTTACACTTCTTAATCAAGTAGCTAACTTCTTCTCTTCTGAACAATCTTTGTAGCTTACGCTCTGTAGGTGGATTACCCTTTTGTACTTCTGCTCCACACTCTTCGATAGACTCCTCTGTGTGAATCTTTGAAGAACCTGTAGCTCCACCACAACCATCACGACCAGTCTGTCCACCAAGTAGCACGATGATGTCTCCTGGATCCGATGTAAGTCTTTGTACTGCACGACGAGGAGCCGCACCCATAACTGCACCAATCTCCATTCTCTTAGCAACGTAGTCTGGATGGTAAATTTCTTTAACCAATCCTGTAGCCAAACCAATCTGGTTTCCGTATGAACTGTATCCATCAGCAGCACCCTGTACTAACTTCTTCTGTGGAAGTTTACCCTGCATAGTCTCCGCCAAAGACTTTGTAGGATCAGCAGCACCAGTCACACGCATAGCTTGGTATACGTATGTACGACCTGATAGTGGATCTCTGATAGCTCCGCCCAAACATGTAGCGGCACCACCAAATGGCTCAATCTCTGTTGGGTGGTTGTGTGTCTCATTTTTAAAGTTCACAAGCCACTCTTCAGTCTTTCCATCTACCTCTACAGGTACTACGATAGAACATGCATTTATTTCATCTGACTCTTCCTGGTCATCTAGCTTTCCTTCTGCTTTAAGTTTTCTCATAGCCATCAAAGCTAAATCCATCAAGCAGACAAACTTATCTTCTCTTCCTTTGAAGATCTCATCACGCACTTTTAGGTAATCCTCATAAGTGCTTTCCATAACCTCTTTATAAAAACCTTCGTCAAACTTAACATCAGTCAACTCTGTGTTAAATGTTGTATGACGGCAATGATCTGACCAGTAAGTATCCAAAACTCTAATCTCAGTCATTGTTGGATCTCTGTCTTCATCGTTCTTAAAGTAGTTCTGAATATGCAAAAAGTCTTTAAAAGTCATTGCTAGACCTAATGAGTCATACAATTCTTTTAAAGGCTCTTCTTCCATGTCCTTGAAACCGTCAAAGACTATAACATCTTCTGGCTCCTCAAAATTCTGTTTTAATGTTTCTGGTTTTTCTAGACCTGTCTCTCTAGAATCTACTGGGTTGATACAGTAACTCTTTACCTTCTCAAACTCTGCATCTGAGACATCACCCACCAAAACATATGTAGTAGCTGATTTGATAACAGGTTGCTCGTCCTCATTTAAGAACTTCACACACTGCTCTGCTGAGTCAGCTCTCTGATCAAACTGTCCTGGCAAGTATTCCACACTGAAGATTTTGCTCTTCGCCTCGTCGTATGGGAACTCCTCCTCATACACATCATCTACAGGTGGTTCCGAAAAAATAGACGTAAGGGCTTTATCGAATGTATCATCCGACAAATTCTCTACGTCATATCTCACCAAAACACGGACTTTCTCAAGTCCATCTATTCCTAGGTATCCTTTAATGTCCTCTGTTAGTTCCTTAGCAGCCATAGCAAATGGCGCTTTTTTCTCCACATAAACTCGTCTTACCAAACCGATTTTTCCTCCAATTTCTTAGGGTTTTTTGTGTATTTTTCCTCGCCAAAACACACGACCCCACAATCCCTTATATCATACCATATTTTGACCCATTTTGCGATACAAAAAAGCACAAAAAAAGCCGATTTTTTCGGCTTTTTTTAATATTTTTTTTATATTTATTTGTTATTTAAATCTTATAGTATTTTTGTCTGATTATTTAGTCTTTTTACTCTTTCTTTTACTCCAATTTCCGTACAATCTTTTATTGTTCTCTTTCAAGACATATGCCTTAACTTTGATGTAATATTTCTTCTTAGATTTAAGTTTCTTAAGCTTTACGGAATTCTTTTTAACAAGTAATGTCTTTTTGTTTGACCAGCTCTTCTTTGTAGCATATTTGATCTTGTATCCTATAGCATTTTTAACCTTTTTCCACTTCACTGTGAGTTTCTTCTTGCCAGCTTTAATCGATGTAATCTTTGCCTTTGCCGGAGGCTTGATCAAAGATGCTCCCACATTTCTCGTAAACCACTCTGGCTTATATGGGCCAAACCAGAAGTTTATGTCAACATTTCCTTTTATTCCTTTGACTTTACCCGTAGATGAGCATTGCCACATATTTATGGCGCCTTTGTAGCCTAAATATGAATTGTATCTAGCAACCCACTTGAAAACATAGTTATCTGTGGCCACTGTGCTTGGAATATAGTTAGTCCACCAGTTAAGGTTCGCATAAACTCCAGTTTGGTAGCCTTGAGCCTTAATAGTATCCATAAACTTATATGCAATTTTTCCAATCTTTGTCTTTCCTAGTGACGCTACTGAGTTTTCTTCCATGTCGTAATAGATAGGGAAAGATAAATTCTTTCCGTCCACCAATTTTAGAACATGATTTGCCTCTTTTTTAGCATCAGTTGTGGATTTAGCATAAGAATAAATATATGTACCGTAAGGAATGTTGTTTTCCACGCAACCCTCTACGTTATCCTCCCAGTACTCGTCTGTGTAGTTCTTGCCATTTTTCCTATATCCACAGCGAATAATCGCAAAGTCTACATCAGTCTTTGCAACTTTTTCCCAGTTAATATCTCCCTGCCACTTACTGACATCAATGCCCTTCATAGTGGCACCTTCTATCACTTTGCCCTTGTTATTGACAAACTGGCCCTTTGAATTTTTACTCCAGGCCGTCCATGCACTAACATTAGGCGCAAAAAAGGAGCCTACCAAAAAGACTAGACTTAAAATGATAGCTCCCTTTATTATCTTCTTTAAACTCTCAGACATAAATACCTCTCTGAAATTTGCTACTTACCGCTTAAAACTTTATCTAAAATTTGTGATGCAACCGTGTCTTTTGGCGCCTTTTCTAGCTGTTCCTCGCTATCCTTAGTGATAAGCGTAACAACATTTGTGCCTTCGCCAAAGCCTGCGCCTTCCACTTTCAAGTTATTCGCGCATATCAAGTCTAGATTTTTTTGTTCCAACTTATGTCTAGAATTTTCAACCATATTCTCTGTCTCCATAGCAAAGCCAACCAAGAACTGATTTTCTTTACGCTTTGACATAGATAGGAGAATATCCTTATTTTCCTCGAGCTCTATTATAACATCTTTTTCAGATTTTTTGATTTTTTCTTTTGCCTGATTCTTTGGCTTATAATCCGCCACTGCAGCGCTCATTATAACAATGTCTTGCTCGTCAAAGACCTTGTCCACTGCATCATACATTTCATCTGCAGACTCTACTTCTACCACGTCTACAAACATTGGCTTATCAATGCTAGTTGGGCCTGTCACAAGTGTAACTTCTGCGCCACGTCTCACTGCATTTTTAGCAAGAGCATATCCCATAGTTCCAGTTGAATGGTTTGAAATAAATCTAACTGGATCTATTGCTTCCTTTGTAGGGCCCGCAGTTATTAAAACTTTCTTGCCCTCTAGGTCTTTGTCGCAGGCTATTTCTTTTAAGATATATTCCAAAAGAACTTCTGGCTCAGGCATCTTACCCTTGCCTGTGTCGCCGCACGCCAAGTAACCAGTAGCTGGCTCTATTATTTCGTAATCGTATTTCTTTAGTTTCTCGATGTTTTCCTGCACAATAGGATTTTCAAACATATTTGTATTCATAGCAGGCGAGATAATCTTCTTTGCCTTGCACGCCATAATGGTAGTCGTTAGCATATCATCCGCGATGCCACCGGCAATCTTTCCAATCACATTCGCACTGCATGGCGCAACCATAAACACATCTGCCTTGTCAGCCAAAGACACATGCTCCACGTTGAATTCGAAATCTCTATCGAATGTCTCAATCAAACATTTATTTCCAGTCAAAGTCTCAAAAGTGATAGGGTTAATAAAGTTAGTTGCATTCTTTGTCATAATAACATGAACGTCCGCTCCCAACTTCTTCAAAGCGCTTGCAAGATTTGCAGTTTTGTAAGCCGCGATACTTCCTGTAACTCCTAAGACTACAGTTTTTCCTTTTAACATTATCCTAACCTCTCTACGTCAAACAATGCTCCGTGCTTTTCATAGTTAGTAACACGAGTAATCTTATTTTCGTCATCGACAAAGACAACCTTTGGCGGAGTATTCTTTGCCTCCTC
>CADBBS010000106.1 GCA_902793045.1 uncultured Lachnospiraceae bacterium | reverse complement strand
TACAAATGATGTTGCAAATAAAAAGACTAGTGATAACTAGTCTTTTTTATTATTGTTTTACTTCGAGATTTAATTCCTCAATTAACGTTTTTACATCATCAAATCCGTATCCTAGTTTGTCAGCTTGGTGGGCATCTGATCCAATTGTAACTTTCTTGCCACCAAGTTCAACATATCGTTTTAAGATATCTGGATGTGGATGAGCGAAGTCAAATCCTTTGGCGAGGTTGGATGTGTTTATCTCTAAGCAAATGTCTCGCTCGATTAAAAGATTTAAAATATTATCTATTACTTTTTTTTGATCTACCATTGGGTTATAATTTACATCTCTGCTAGGGCAGTAGCGAACGATGTAATCCAAGTGACCTAAAGTATCTACATGAATAAAGTCTTTTAATAACTCATAAGTCACATTAAAGTAATCGTCTATTATCTCAGCTTCAGATTTACCATCCCAAAAGCCAGGGTAGTATGGGTCTTCGCCGTTTAGTTCGTGGAATGAACCGATGACAAAGTCAAAGTTATTATTCTCAATAAATTCCTTTGCCTCGGAAATGTTTTCTTTAGTAATTCCAATCTCAATTCCCTGGAGAATCTCAATCTTATTAGAATATTTTTCACGCAAATAAGATATGGTCTTATTATATTTGTCCATATCGATCATAGAAGTGTTTCCTTCAAAATACCAACCGATATCGTGGTGTGTGAAACAAATCTTTTCCATATTTAGTTCGATGGCACGCTTTACTTGATTCTCGGCTGGCTCTTTAGAGTCAAACGATAAATCACTGTGCACGTGAAAATCTGAATACATAATATCTCCTTAAGAATTCCTAAATAAGTATAACAATAAAACGAGAAAAATGGTACTATTATAAGTGCAAAAAAACTTGAGAGGAAAAGACATGAAAAGTAGAGTACCTATAGTTACAATAATACTTATAGCGATAAATGTAATTGTTTTCTATCTTGTAAATATGGTAGGAAATCCTAATGTGGTTTTTGAACAGTATGCTATGTATGTACCGGCAGTAGAAAACGGAGAGTGGTACAGAATATTTACGCATATGTTTTTGCATGCATATGCTAATGCTAGCTGCAGTTGGTTATTCCATAGAGAATGCATTTGGCCCGGTAAAGTATACAATCACTTACTTTGTCGGGGGCCTGGGAGCATGTGCTATGTCGGCGTATTATGATATAGCAACAAGCCATTATGTACCAAGTGTAGGTGCATCTGGAGCTATTATGGCGATCTTTGGTGCGATGGTAGTTTTAACTATCAGAAACAGAAGTTCTTTCGATAAAACAGTTGGTATTAGAAGCCTAATAGTTCTCGCGATTATGGTGTTTGGAAATATGTCAGCGGGAGTAGACTGGATGGCGCATTTAGGTGGTGCCATTACGGGATTAATACTAGGTTTCGTGCTAACAATTGGAATGAACAAAAAGTACTATATTTTGATAAATTTTTAACAAAAAAGTGCTTGAATTTTCGCCCTATTAAAGGTAGAATAATTCTTGAGTTAATTTTTGTAAAAAATTAAAAAAATTAATAATTTAGGAGGACAATTAAATGTCAGTAAAAGTTGCAATTAATGGATTTGGTCGTATTGGACGTCTAGCTTTCAGACAGATGTTTTTCGCTGAAGGTTTTGAAGGACTTAAGCAGATTTTCGGTGGTGGTTATGAGATCGTAGCTATCAACGATTTAACAAGCCCTAAGATGCTAGCTCATCTTCTAAAATATGACTCATCACAGGGTAAATATGATTTAGCAGAGCACGTAGAAGCTACAGATGATTCTATCATCGTTGCTGGTAAAGAAATCAAAATCTACGCTGAAGCTGATGCTTCAAAATGCCCATGGGGAGAATTGGGAGTAGACGTAGTACTTGAGTGTACAGGTTTCTACACATCAAAAGAAAAAGCTCAGGCACATATCGATGCTGGAGCTCGTAAGGTTGTTATCTCAGCACCAGCTGGAAACGATCTTCCAACTATCGTATATAACACAAACCACGAGACATTGAAGCCAGAAGATACTATTATCTCAGCTGCTTCATGTACAACAAACTGTCTAGCACCTATGGCTGATGCTTTGAATAAGTTTGCAGAAATCCAGAGTGGTATCATGCTTACAATTCACGCATACACAGGTGACCAGATGACTCTTGATGGACCACAGAGAAAGGGTGACTTAAGAAGATCTAGAGCAGCTGCAGTTAATATCGTACCTAACTCAACAGGTGCTGCTAAGGCTATCGGTCTTGTTATCCCAGAGCTTAATGGTAAGCTAATCGGTTCTGCACAGAGAGTACCTGTTCCAACAGGTTCAACTACAGTTCTTACAGCTGTTGTTAAGGGTAAAGACATCACTGTTGATGGAATTAACGCAGCTATGAAGGCAGCAGCTAACGATTCATTCGGATACAACGAAGACGAAATCGTATCAAGTGATATCATCGGTATGAAGTATGGTTCATTATTCGATGCTACACAGACTATGGTTTCTCAGATTGATGATGACACATATGAAGTACAGGTTGTTTCATGGTATGATAACGAAAATTCATACACAAGCCAGATGGTTAGAACAATCAAATACTTCTCAGAGTTAGCATAAATAAAATTTGATTTTAAAGGGTCTGGTAAACACCGGACCCTTTTATAATGTTAAAGGGTAAACCCTAAAAAAATAAGCGAGGTAAAAAAGATGTTAAACAAAAAAACAGTTGACGACATTAATGTAGCTGGCAAAAAGGTATTAGTTAGATGTGATTTCAACGTACCTTTGATTGACGGAAAGATTACTGACGAAAACCGTCTAATCGCAGCTCTTCCTACAATTAAGAAATTAATAAATGACGGTGGCAAAGTTATTCTTTGTTCACACTTAGGTAAGCCAAAGGGCGAGCCTCTACCAGAAATGTCACTTGCTCCAGTAGCTAAGAGACTATCTGAACTTCTAGGTAAAGAAGTTAAGTTTGCTCCAGACAACGAAGTAGTTGGTCCTAATGCAAAAGCTGCAGTGGACGCTATGAATGACGGAGACGTTGTTCTACTAGAGAACACTCGTTACAGAGCAGAAGAGACAAAGAACGGTGAAGAGTTCTCAAAGGACTTGGCATCTCTTTGTGATGTATTTGTAAATGACGCATTCGGTACAGCACACAGAGCACACTGCTCAAACGTTGGTGTTACTGAATATGTTGATACAGCAGTAGTTGGATATTTAATGCAGAAGGAAATTGACTTCTTAGGAAATGCAGTAAACAATCCAGTTAGACCTTTTGTTGCTATCTTAGGTGGCGCAAAGGTTGCTGATAAACTAAATGTAATCGATAACCTACTAGCTAAGTGCGATACACTTATCATCGGTGGTGGTATGGCTTACACATTTGTTAAAGCACAAGGTGGAAGCGTTGGTAAATCTTTAGTAGATGATACTAAACTAGATTACTGTCTAGAGATGATGAAGAAAGCTGAAGAGATGGGCAAAGAATTATTACTTCCTATCGACACAGTTGCTTCAAAGGATTTCCCAGATCCAATCGATGCACCTATCGATACAGAAATCGTTGCTACAAACGAAATTCCAGAAGATATGGAAGGTTTGGATATCGGACCTAAGACTAGAGAGATTTTTGCAAACGCAGTTAAGAATGCTAAGACTGTTGTTTGGAACGGACCTATGGGCGTTTCAGAAAACCCATGTTTGGCAGAAGGTACAATTGCTGTTGCAAAGGCTTTGGCTGACACAGATGCTACTACAATTATCGGTGGTGGTGACTCAGCAGCTGCAGTTAACAACCTAGGTTTTGGTGATAAGATGACACACATCTCAACAGGTGGTGGAGCTTCTCTTGAATTCTTAGAGGGCAAGGAACTTCCTGGTGTAGTAGCAGCAAACGACAAATAAGGAGAATTGAAATGAGAAAGAAAATAATTGCAGGCAACTGGAAGATGAACAAAACTCCATCAGAGGCAGTTGCACTTATAGATGAACTAAAACCTTTAGTAGCAAACGATGAAGTGGACGTAGTTTTCTGCGTACCAGCTATCGACATCGTTCCAGCAGTGGAAGCTACAAAGGATACAAATATTAACATTGGCGCTGAGAATCTTTACTTTGAAGAGAGCGGTGCATACACAGGAGAGATTGCTCCAAATATGCTAACAGACGCTGGTGTAAAATATGTAATCATTGGTCACTCTGAAAGACGTGAGTACTTTGCAGAGACTGATGAGACAGTTAACAAAAAAGTACTTAAGGCAATTGAACACGGTATTACACCAATTATCTGTTGTGGTGAAACTCTTGAGCAGAGAGAACAGGGAATCACAATTGACTGGGTAAGAATGCAGATTAAGATTGCATACCAGGGTGTAAGTGCTGACGATGCAAAAGATACTGTTATTGCTTACGAGCCAATTTGGGCTATCGGTACTGGTAAAACAGCTACATCTGATCAGGCAGAAGAAGTTTGTGCAGCTATCAGAGATTGCATCAAAGAAGTATACGATGAGGCTACAGCTGATGCCATCAGAATTCAGTATGGTGGATCAATGAACGCTGACAATGCTGCTGAACTTTTGGCTAAGCCAAATATTGACGGTGGATTAGTTGGTGGAGCTAGTCTTAAGGCTGACTTTGGAAAGATTGTAAATTACAACAAATAATACAAAAGCCTTGGTCGTTAGACTAAGGCTTTTATCAAATTCTTATGATAAGATAATAGACGAGCAATGAGGACTTTCAACTAAGGAGACAAGCTATGAAAAAGGTTAAATGTTTATTATTAATAATCGTTTTAGTGGTTGCATCTGTTAGTGTTTATCAGCCAGCGTATTCAAAAGCTAACTTCACAGTAAATAAAAAAGCTTTGAAGAAGATGGCTAAAAAGACATACCATTCACATGCAAACAAGTATACAAGCGATTACTTAGGACTAAACTCATACTTAGAGAAGATGAGAAAGAAGGGCGGCGGAACTCTTACTATAAAGAAAGGCACTTACAAAATCTGTAATGCTATCTGTGTTCCTTCAAACATCACGATTGTTTTCAAGAGTGGAGTTAAGTTTGTCAAAACTAGCAAGACTGGAATCAAAGGTCAAAAGGCGGCTAGTGGTATGTGGCAAATAGTTCCAAAGAAAAAATCTATGAAGAAGAATAGTGTTAAGGGTTACAAGGGTTCAAAGAACGTTAAGTTTATTGCCCAAGGCAAAGTTACCTTTGACATGAAGAAAAAATATGGAATGTGTATAGCTTGCGCTCACAATGATGGAGTAGAGATTTCAGGAATTACTTTCAAAGGTATGAACGGAGATCACTACATAGAGGTAAACGGTTCAAGAAACATAAACATTCACAACAATTACTTTGGCGCAGCCGTTGCAAAGACAAAGAAAAAGAATTATAACAAAGAAGCAATCAACGTTGATACGCCTGATGCAAAGACACATGGTATTCCACTTAAGTGGGTTAAAAAGGACTTAACTCCTTGCGTTAATGTGACAATTCAAAATAATACATTTAACGGAACAACAAGAGGAGTTGGAACTCACAAGTACTCACAAAAGGGTGGTAAGCATGTTTATCATCAGAATGTAAAAGTTATTGGAAATCGTTTTAATAATATTTACGATAACGGTGTGTTTGTTCTTAACTGGCAAAACGCAGTTATTCAGAACAACAGTTTTAACACAATTGGAAAATCAAGCAACCTAACATACAGTTCTGGTTCACATGGTATTTCCGGCGGTGGAATTCAAGGAATTACAATCAAAGGAAATTCATTCACAAATATTAAGAGAAACGCTATTTACTTTGGCGTTCAGAAGAATGTGAAAGCTGGAAGCAGTTATGGAAAGACAAAGATTAGCATAACTGATGCACAGTACAGAACAATGGTTGAAAATAAAGCTTCTAAGTGTGGAAGCGAATATAATAAAAAATATAAAGGATATGATTTCGTCATCTTCAAAGGAAATGGCGAGAGAACAGAAAAGAATGTGGTGGCAGCAAGATTTGGTATTAGACAAATTTACTGCGGTGATGGTACACAGATTGTTTGGCCAGTAGAACCAACTACTACAGTCCAACCTACACAGCAGCCAACTAGACCAACACCAACAGATGACCCATCATCTTACCAAGGAGAGACAACAGCTTCAGCGATTGTTTTTCCAACAAATGAAGAAACACCACCAAGTGGATATGATCCAAACAATTAATCAAAAAGAGGTAATAAAATGAAGAAACCAACAGTGTTACTTATCCTTGATGGATATGGACTAAATGAAAAAGAAGAAGGAAATGCGATTAAGCAGGCAAAGACTCCAGTGATGGATAGACTTATGAAAGAGTATCCATTTGTTCAAGGAAGTGCTAGTGGAATGTCAGTAGGACTACCTGATGGACAGATGGGAAATTCAGAAGTAGGTCACTTAAATATGGGTGCTGGTAGAATCGTATACCAGGAGTTAACTCGTATTACAAAAGAGATAGAAGAGGGTACATTCTTTGAAAACGAAGCTTTAGTAAAGGCTATGGAAAATGTTAAGAAGAATGACAGTGCGCTTCATTTCTATGGACTACTTTCAGACGGTGGAGTTCACAGCCACAATACACATATGTATGGTGTGCTTGAGATGGCAAAGAAATTTGG
>CADBBS010000105.1 GCA_902793045.1 uncultured Lachnospiraceae bacterium | reverse complement strand
TTAACTTCTTTTATAATCTCAGCACCAATCTTTTTCTGTGTGCTATTTAGTTTTGTTCTATCAATATATTCAATGCTATCTCTGACAGGTAGCTCTGTGAATTCAAAAATATTTTTATCGCCAACAGTCACCGCCAAAGATTCCTTCTTAAGTCTTTGTCCCTGGCACACTGGACATGGAGTCACACTCATGTACTCTTCGTATGCTAACTTCATTCTAGTGTTCCAAGCTTCTCTGTATCTTCTCTTTGTTGTTTCGATTAATCCCTCGAAAGCAAAGCGATACATTCCTGAACCACGACGCGATGTGTATTCCACGTCAAACTCTTCGCCCTTTGTACCATTAATAATTATGTCCTGTATTTTCTTTGGATACTTCTCAAATGGAGTGTCCAAATCAAAACCATATTTCTCTGCCAGCCCTACTAGCACCTGGTGGTTGTAACTTCCTTTGTTTTTGGCATTCTGCCAGCCCATTACCTGAAGCGCACCTTCATTGATGCTAAGGCTTCTGTCAGGAATCATTAAATCTAAATCAAACTCCTGCTTGAATCCAAGACCTGAACATTCTGGGCATGCGCCAAATGGATTATTAAATGAGAAACTTCTAGGCTGGATCTCATCAATACTAATTCCACAATCCATACAAGCAAAGTTCTGAGAATACATTGTTCTGTTTTCATTGTCGTTTGTATTTGTTAGCGCCTTTTTCTTTTCTACTGTCTTTTTAGCTTTAGTTATCTTTTCAATTACAACTAGACCTTTTGCTAGTTTAAGCGCAGTCTCAACCGAATCTGTAAGACGCTGCTTTATTCCATCTCTAATACTTAATCTATCTATTACAATGTCTATATTGTTCTTTATATTTTTATCTAGAGTGATGTCATCTTCCAACATCAACACTTCACCGTTTACCACGGCTCTTACATAGCCAGCCTTCTTTGCACTGTCTAGCACCTTTTCGTGGCGACCTTTCTTTCCACGAACGACAGGAGCTAGCACCATAAACTTTGTGCCCTCTTCCATCTTTAAGATTTGATCTATTATTTCATCTATAGTTTGTTTTTTGATTTCTTTGCCGCAGCTAGGACAGTGAGGTATACCTATTCGCGCATACAAAAGACGGAGATAATCATAAATCTCTGTCACTGTTCCAACTGTAGATCTTGGGTTTTTGTTGGTTGATTTCTGGTCAATAGAAATGGCTGGTGGCAACCCTTCAATACTCTCCACCGATGGCTTTTCCATTTGGCCAAGGAACTGTCTTGCATACGAAGAGAGAGACTCCATGTAGCGTCTCTGACCTTCGGCATAAACCGTATCAAAAGCAAGCGAAGATTTACCAGAACCTGAAAGGCCTGTCACTACTGTAAACTTATCGCGTGGAATGTTTACATTAATCTTCTTAAGGTTATGCTCTTTTGCTCCTTTAATTTTTATGTACTTACTTGCCATCTAATCCATCTTCTCCAATTCTGTCTTAAGAGTGGTTAGTCTATCTCTCATCTCAATAGCAGTCTCGAAATCTAAATCAGCTGCTGCTTGATCCATTCTTCTCTTAACTTTGTTTATTAGTTCCTCTATTTCTTTTCGATCCATAGACTCTGGATCTTTTTCTATGTCATTTATCTGCTTGTCCACCTGCTTCGAAATGCTAATCAAATCACGCACTTCTTTTTGGATAGTCTCAGGTGTAATTCCGTGTTCTTCATTATACTTCATTTGAAGCGCACGTCTTCTGTTTGTCTCATCTATCGCATTCTTCATAGAATCTGTGATTTCGTCTGCGTACATTATAACATGACCTTCTGAGTTTCTAGCAGCACGTCCAACAGTCTGAATGAGCGATGTCTCCGAACGAAGGAAACCTTCTTTGTCGGCGTCTAATATTGCAACGAGTGAAATCTCTGGGATATCAAGTCCCTCACGAAGAAGGTTGATACCGACCAAAACGTCAAACACATCTAGTCTCATATCTCGTACAATCTCTGTACGCTCTAGCGTGTCTATATCTGAGTGAAGATAGCGAACTCTGATTCCAACTTCCTTCATATAGTCCGTCAAATCCTCAGCCATCTTCTTAGTAAGTGTTGTGACTAGAACTTTGTTTCCCTTCTCAGTCTCACGGTTGATAGCTGCAATCAAATGGTCAATCTGTCCCTCGATAGGATGAACTTCTATTTCTGGATCAAGTAGTCCTGTAGGTCTTAAAATTTGCTCTGCTCTGTCTAGCTCGTGCTCTGCCTCGTACTCTCCTGGAGTGGCTGACACAAACATCATCTGGTCAATCATGCTCTCGAACTCTTCAAACTTTAGAGGACGATTGTCCTTTGCCGAAGGCAATCTAAAGCCGTATTCTACTAAGTTGCTCTTTCTTGCTTGGTCGCCATTATACATTCCGCGAATCTGTGGAATAGTCATATGCGACTCATCAATAATGATTAAAAAGTCATCGCCAAAGTACTCGATTAATGTGTGCGGTGTTATATCGAAATTTGTGCGCTCTGCTATACGCTGAGCCTCAATCAACTTGTCTTCTGATTTAAAGTACGCAACCTGCTCTTTCAACTCTTCCTCTATAGCTTTGATAGCGCGCTCTAACTTATCCGGCGCAGTCACATAGTGTGAGTTAGGAAAGATGGCAGCGTGTTCAAGTTCTCTTTTGACCTCACCTGTCAAAACATCGAACTCTACTATTCTATCTATCTCATCGTCAAAGTACTCTACCCTGATAGCGCTGTCGCCATATGATGCAGGATAGATTTCTAGATTCTCACCGCGCACTCTAAAAGTACCACGAGTGAAATCCATATCGTTTCTGTCATACTGAATCTCAACTAGTTTTCTTATGGCATCTCCTCTGTCGTAAACCATTTCAATCTCGTCATTTATGGATGAGTCTTTTTCTATGTAAGTGTCTGTGCTAGGAACGTAAGCCTCTGGCTGATAGTAATCGTAGTATGATACAAAGTACTCAACAGCATTCTCTGGGAAAAATTCCTTAAATTCTCCGTAAAGCTGCGCCGCCAAAGTTTTATTGTGAGCAATAATTAGCGTTGGCTTTTGTATCTGCTCAATAACATTTGCCATGGTAAATGTTTTACCTGAGCCAGTTACTCCTAGCAAAGTTTGGAATTGCTCACCCTTTTTAAAGCCATCGACTAACTTTTCGATAGCTTCAGGCTGGTCGCCTGTCGGTTTAAATTTTGAGTGAAGTTTAAATTCCATACTTATTAACAATCCCTAAAATTTTTTTAATAGTTATTTACTATTTTCTGGTTTTATTTCACCAATTTTTACTAGCATAACCTTTGTAACTATTGGTCCAACTAACTCGTAGATAATTGTTCCACAAACTACCACTGCCATTATCTGGTTTGCATACTCTGGAACGACCGATGAACACATCATCGCCAAACCTATTGCAACACCGGCCTGCGGTATCAGTCCAATGCCTAGATACTTTCTAACATTTTCATTCGCATGACATATCCTAGCTCCAAGATTTGCTCCAACTAGTTTACCAATCACACGAACAACTATATATACGACACCTATCACGCCGATAGTTGGAAGTACAGATATATCCATACCTGCGCCTGTCACAAAGAAAAATAGCATAAAGACAGGAGGTGTCATTCTATCCATCTGTTCAAATACAGGACCCCATCTGCTAGATGTATTTACTACTGTCATACTCATTGCCATACATGCAAGAAGCGGTGAGAAGTTAAGTCCTGGTATATGAGAAACACTGACAGTTAGAGCAACCATACTGATAGTAATTGCCAGTCTGTTTCCTCTTCCTGTAAAGAAGTGAATGAGTGTTGTAAAAATAAGTCCCATCACTACACCAAACAAAATGGCTCCAAAAATCTCTTTGATAGGTTCAACTATTGTCATCCAAGAAAAATGTCCAGTAAATGTCTTTGCCAAAGCCACGCAGATTCCATACGACATAAGTGCTGTGGCATCATCTATTGCCACTACTGGAATCAAGTTCTTTGACACAGGCCCCTTTGCCTTATATTGTTTAGCAACTAGAATAGTGGCCGCTGGATCTGTAGCTGCTGCTATCGCACCCATAATAAGAGCTAGCTGAATATTTCCAGTCACTATATAAATTCCAATTGCAACTAACACTGTTGCACCTAATGATTCAAGGCACGCTATTACAATCGGAGTCTTTCCAAGTTTTTTAATATACTTAAACTCAAATTCAGTACCAATTGAAAACGCAATAAATCCCGTGGCTAAATCTTTTATCACATCAAACTTTGTAACCATCTCTTGAGCAACGTCTTTGCCGAAGAAGTGTTCCATCTGATGTGTGCCACAGATTATGCCTGCTAACAATCCTATTAAAATGTATCCTGTTACATTTGGCAGTTTGAATTGCTTAACGATTTTTCCAGCAAGTAAGCAAAGAAACAAACCGACGCAAATGTAAATCAAAAATATATATTTACTCTCCATAAGTCACTCTCTACTCAGTTATACTCTCCTGCTCTCCTAATCCTTCGGCAAAATCAATAGGCATAGTAAACATAACCGCAGTTCCTGACTGGCTGATGTCTCCTATTACCTCATTTATCTTTTGTCTTACTGGTGCAACCTGCTCATCTTCTAAAACAAACATAAGCATTTTACATTCTTCGTTGTACTCAAAGTTTTTGACGCGTCTAAACAAACCACCCATGATGATTGAATCGTCTGACCACGCATTAAGACCGGCAGTCATACTCTTAGCATCAATAATCGTTCCATGCTTTACGCCAATCTCGCCTAACTCATCATTAAGTTCGCTGATTAGTTCTGTCTGTTTAAGAATTAGTGTAAGTAATTTCATATTGCTTCTCCTATTTAATTTTCTTCTGCAAAATGCTCTTTGCAGTATTGAATTGCTTATCTGTCTTTTCGTCGTTTTCTACTTTCACATCAGGTGTAATACCTTTGCCATTTATATTTCTGCCATTTGGTGTGAAGTATTTTCTTATTGTAAGTTTAAGGGCTGAGCCATCGTTAAACGGAAATACATTTTGTACAACTCCTTTTCCATAACTTTGAGTTCCAACAATAGTACCCGCCTTAAAATCTTGAACGGCTCCCGCAAATATTTCTGAGGCGCTGGCACTTCCCTCATTTTGCAAAACAACCATAGGAATATCTAAACATTTTTTATCTGATGTTTCTTCTTCTCGATTGCCATTCTTGTCCTTTGTAAAAACCACTACTCCTTCTGGCAGTATGTCATCTAACATCTGGCAGACAACATCATATGAGCCACCAGGGTTGTATCTTAAATCAAAGATTACGCCCTTCATTTTTTTCTTTTTCAACTTCGCCAACTGTTTTTCAAACTGAATGATAGTATTTGTGTCAAACTCCGATATTACAATGTAGCCTATCTTTTTCTTTTTATCTATCATCTTTGATGCCACGCTAGGTGAATCTACTGGTTTTCTAACCATTGTGACATTTTTATACTTTGTAGTTTTAGGGTCATATATTTTTAAAGTGACTTTAGTGTTTTCTTTACCCTTTATCTTGGAAACAACTTTTTCTAAATCCATGCCTGTCACTTCTTTGCCGTTCACTTGTGCTATCACATCACCCGACTTTAGTCCGGCTTTCTTTGCAGGGCTATTATCTATTGCTTTTGTGATAGTTATAATTCCGGTCTTATCGTTTTGAGTTACATATGCTCCTATTCCCACATATTTTCCAGAACTTTCTAACTGCTGCTCTTCATATTCTTTCTTTGTATAGTATTCCGAATAAGGATCATCCAATCCTTCCACCAAGCCTTTATATGTACCCTCTTCCATTTTGCTTTTGTCGATTTTGCCATAGTAGTATGCGTCCACTACCTTCTCTATCAATGTCATTTTCTTTGCCGACATCTCACTTACTGTGGTGCTTTTCGGCATAGCAAAATAAATACCAGCACCAATACCAATTGCTAGTACTGCTGCTGATAACATTCCAAGTATAAATCCTGTTTTGAAGTTTTTATTTTTCATTATCCTATCCTATATAATTATGCGGGTTCACATATGACCCGTTTACTTGCACACCAAAATGCAAATGGTTACCTGTGGACGAACCTGTAGTTCCCACTAAACCAATAGTCTGACCTTTATTGACATGCTGTCCTGCTTTTGCAATTCTTGCTGACATATGCATGTATACTGATACCACTCCATTGCCGTGGCTTATTCCAATCCAGTTTCCTGCTGTAGAGCTGAAACTAGACCAAGCAACTGTACCTGCTTTGGCTGCCACAATAGGTGTACCTGCTGGAGCACCTATATCTAGGCCTGAGTGGAAACCTCCACCGCTTCCGCCAAATGGATCTCCTCTGTATCCATACTCAGAAGTGATAGTATGACTAGATGGGCAAGGCCATGTCCATCCGCCGCCTTTTGTTCCTTTGCTTCCCTTATACTTGACTGATGAAGATGCAGTGTTGTTGTACTGATTCTCAGCCCTCTCAGCTGCTGCTATAGCTGCCTGCTGCGCTGCAATCTCACCAGCAATTCTTTTTTCAGAAGCTTCACTGTGTTTAATCAAATCATCGTAACCAGACAATTCTTTTTTCTTGCTAGCCTCTAGATTTTTAAGCGATGCCTGCTCTGCTTTTTGCTTATCTTGAAGTGCAAGCAAGTTGTCTTTCTCATCACTAAGTGCCTTTTTAGATTTTGCAATTCTATCCTGAGTATCTTTTAGCTTATTAAACATCTTCCTGTCGTAAGATGAAAGTTCAGTAATATACTCAGCTTTATTTAGAAAATCACTGATGCTCTTTGAACCCAAAAGCATATCAAGCATCTGTGTGTCACCATTTTCATACATAAACTGGATGCGCTTTTCCATATCCGCATTTTGTGAAATAACGCTCGCTTTAGCTTTTTTAAGTCTCTTCTTTGTCTTCTTTATATCACTTTGAGTCTTGTCTAGTTTCTTTTTGTTTTCATAGATTTGTACAGCTACGCTTGAAAGTTGTTTATCAACTGAAACCAAATATTTCTTAGCCTCGCTCTTCTTTTTCTTATACTTATTCTTGTTAGCCGCAGCAGCTGCCTTTTGGTTTTTAAGTTCATTCAACTTATCACTCTTCACAACGGCAATCGAAGTAAACGACAAAGATGCCGCTAACACTAATGATAAAACTACTCTCATAAATCTTTTCATACTATTACACCTTCAAATGCTTTCTGATTGAGAAGAATGATCCAATCAAACCAATGCCCATTCCAATTCCAATTCCAACTGGAATCAAAATAGCAAAAACTGTGCCCTGTGGCGCGAAAGAAATATTTCTCGCAAACACGCCAAACTTATTTATGATTAATCCTATTAGTCTTGAGTAAACTATAAACAGAATAATAAGCGGAATGATTGAACCGATAAGTCCAATAGTAACACCCTCTATTATAAAAGGTGCTCTTACGAAACTGTTTGTAGATCCAATAAGTTTCATAATCTTAATTTCTTCTTTACGCACGTTAATACCAATCATTACTGTATTGCTAATTAGGAATATTCCAACGCCTAGCAATATGATAATAAGTGCAATTGATACATATCCCAAAAGTCTTTCTAAGTTAGTAAGTGTAGCCTTCGCTTTTTGAGAATGCTTAACTTTTCTAATACCCTCTATCTTTTTCACATCTTTCACAAAGGCATCTTGTGTCTTTATGTTTTTCAAATAGATAGTATATGATGCAGAGTTCGCCAAAGGATTGTTTTTCTCAAAACCTTTTGCTAGCTCTGGGTCTTCTTTGAAGTAGTCTTCCTTAAAGTCACTCCAAGCTTTCTCCGCCGAAGTAAACTTCATAGACTTAACTCTCTTGTCAGCCTTAATCTGTTTTCCAATCTCATCAATCTTTTCCTGTGGAGTATTGTTCTCAAAGAAAACTGTCACTCCAACTTTTTGCTCTAGTTCTTTTTCCATGTAATTAACATTGATGATAATTGCTAAGATTACACTGATAAGAAAAATACACGCAGCAACCGTTCCTATAGATGCCACTGAGTATAGTTTGTTTCTCTTTATATTAACTAAGCCTTGCTTTACGCAATAGCTTGCACTTCTT
>CADBBS010000104.1 GCA_902793045.1 uncultured Lachnospiraceae bacterium | reverse complement strand
CTGAAATGAATTGATTTTTTTATTAAAACCCGCCAATGTTCTTCTCCCTAGTCTCAACAAAGATTATAATACTTTTGGACCTAAAAAAACACACTTTTTACTAATTTTTATTTACTCACGCAATTCTTTTGCCTATTCTTCTTAAAACTGATATAATTTCTATGGAAATAAGGAGATTATTATGAAAGGTAGTATGATTACATACCCACCAGAAGGCACAGAACCTATTGGTGTTATAGAGATAATCCACGGAATGTGCGAGCATAAAGAGCGCTACGTTAACACTATGAATGAGTTTAACAAGCGCGGCTTTATTTGTGCTATCTCAGATTTGCGTGGTCACGGTGAAAACGTTTTAACTGAAGATGACTATGGTTTCTTTGGCGAAGACGGGTACAAAGGACTTACTGATGATGTGGAAAACTTCACTATGTATTTAAGACGCGAGTTTCCAAAGTTACCTTTGATTTTGCTTGGACACAGTATGGGTTCACTAATCGCCTTGTCGTTTATAAAGAAGCGTTCTAGAAATATAGATGCTCTTGTTCTATCAGGTCTTCCAGCTATGAAACCTGGAGTGGGCGCGGGCAAGTTTTTAGCCAAAGTAATTAAATTCTTTAAGGGCGAGAAATATAGAAGTCCACTTATTACCAAGTTGGTTTTCGGACCATTTGAGAGAGCCTTTAAGAAAGAGGGAATCTTAAACGCATGGCTTTGTTCAGATAGAGACGTGGTGGATGAATATAATGCAGATCCAAGATGTGGTTTCTACTTCACAATAAATGGATATCTTACTTTATTTAATCTGATGGGTTCAGTTTACAGCAAGCAAGGTTGGAGATTTAAAGAGTTAGAGCTTCCTATAATGTTTGCCTCGGGCGCTGAAGATCCATGTAGAGTAAATGACACAGCATTTAAAAAATCTGTTAATTTTATAAGACATAGAAGATTTAGAAATGTTGTTTATAGACTCTATGAAGATATGAGACATGAGATATTCCAAGAACCTAGAAATAAAGAGGTCTTTGACGATATAGTCAAATACTTGAAAGTCAAAGGACCATTAAGCTTTAGATGATATAGAATAATAAAAGAGGATTCATACGAATCCTCTTTTTTAGTAGTTTCCTAATATCTTTGCATTTAGCGCTTCTCCTACTATTCCGCTAAGTGCGTTCATAACATCCTTATCAGTTATCTTGCCCTCAAACTCTACGTAGAACCTGTACTCCCACTTCCTATCCGGAATAGGACGCGATTGGATGCTTGTCATATTCAAATTATTGTAAATGATATGAGATAGCATCTGGTAAAGCGTTCCACTCTCGTGAGGCATCTCAAAACTTATACAGATAAGTCCGGCATCTTTTCTAGCCACTTTCTTATTGCTGATAATAATAAACTTTGTAGTATTCTTTGCTGTAAAGTTTATATTCTTTTCTAAAATCTCTAAGCCGTAAATCTCCGCAGCATTCTCGCTACAAATACAACCTCTTGATTTATCAGTCTGCTCCGAAATATATCTAGCACTGATGGCTGTGTTTGCAAGGTTAATCTTACTAAAGCCGTGCTCTTCTATAAACTCATTGCTCTGCATAAATGCCTGAGGATGTGAGTAAATCTCTTTTATATCATCGATAGTTGAACCTTTGATACCACACAAGCAGTGCTTAATCTTGATATCAAAAGTATCCATAATGTAAGTGTCATATTCCACTAGCAAATCATAAACGTCTGCAACTATACCAGCTGATGAATTTTCAAAAGGAAGAACCGCATAGTCAGCCTCTCCGTTTTTTACTGTCTCTACAGCCTCTCTAAATGTAGTAACGTGCACATATTCTGCGCCATCGCCAAAGTACTCGCTAGCCGCTTGTTGTGAATAAGCACCTGGGATTCCTTGGTATGCTACTTTAACGTTTGTCTTTGGAATCTCATCCACTATCTCAAATCCAAAGTCATCTAACTTTCCAACTTCACCCATCTTAATGTATTGATACTTTCTAGACATTGCCATGATCTGTTCAAACAGCTCAGCAATACCTAAAGCCTCAAACTTTTCAGGGGCTTTGCTCTTTAGAGTTTCTAACTTTGATAGTTCTCTTTCTCTATCTAGAACTGGCTTTCCATTCTTTATCTTATAGTCAGCCACATCTTTTGAAATCACATCTTTTGAAATATCGATGCGCTCTAAAAAGAGTTTAACTATCTCATCATCAATCTCATCTATTCGATTTCTGTACTTTAATAAATCATCCATAATCTTTACCAACTATTATTTATTTGCAGGGCATCCACCGCAACCTGCACACTTACTTACTGTATCGTCGTCGCACTCGTCTCTTAGCTGACCAACCGACTTTCCAAATAAAGGATGAACAGCATTTGGAGCTATCTGATTCAATGGTTCTAGCACAAACGCACGCTTGTGCATCTCGATATGCGGAACCTTAAGATCAGGCTCATCTATCACTTCCTCGCCAAAGAACACGATATCTATATCAAGTGTTCTTGGTCCCCAGTGAACTTCTCTTGTGCGATCGTTATCATTTTCTATCTCATGAATTCTATCAAGTAGTTCTCTAGCAGAATACAAAGTTTCAATCTCTACACAGCCGTTTAAGAAGTTGTCCTGTTCTACTGGTCCGTAAGGCTTAGTTTCAACGAAATTTGAAACAGCATTTACTCTGCAGTTATCATCATTGTAAAACTCTTCTACTGCGCCATTTAGATATGCTTCTTTGTCGCCCATATTTGAGCCAATGCTAAGGTATGCTTTCTTCCACTCAGAAGTAACCTTAACAGAAATGTTTTCAAACTCCAAAGACAAAGGAGCTTCTGGCTTATTAACTTCAAAATCTATCTTTCTAATCTTTGGAAAGTTCTTAAGAACTGCTCTTGATGTCTGAATAGCTGCTGCTTCTATCAAATCAAAGCGATTCTCTGTAAAGAACTTATTTATAAATTTGCATACTTTAGAATAGTTAACTGTATCTTCCAAATCATCACTAATACCTGGAGTTACTATGTCACTATAAATAGTGGCGTTTATAAAGAAGTTTTGTCCATTTTCCTTTTCTTCTTCATTCACGCCATGGTATGCAAATATTTCTAGTTTTTCAATGTTAATGCAATCCATTTTTATCCTTTGTCGCAGACATATCTACTTTAGTATCTCTGCGAATTCATAAACTTCCAAGCAGTCATCATAGCCTGGTAGTTTTCTTTTACATCATGAACTCTAAATAATCTTGCACCGCGGTCTAAGCCTATTACTGTAGTTGCTACAGAACCACCTAGTACATCAGTGTCTTCCACGCCAAGAGTTTCTCTAATAACTGATTTTCTAGAACATCCAAGCATAACTGGATATCCCATCTTTCTAATTTCTTCTATATGATTAACAATATATAAGTTTTGTTTGTAAGTCTTTGCAAACCCTACGCCTGGATCTACTATTATTTGATTATCTCTAACGCCTGCAGCGTGTCCCAAATCGATAGACTCACGAAGGTCATTTAGAACATCTTGCATAAAGTCATCGTACTTTGCTTTAAATCTATTATGACCAACTATCACAGGAACTCCAGTCTCTGCCACAACCTTTGCCATAGACTTAACAAACGGCGTCTGCAAAGAAGTATCATTAAACCTCATATGCTTAAGAGCCATATGACCTCTAAATCCCCAAATGTCGTTGATCATATCGCAACCAGCATCCACAGCTGCCTGTGCCACTGCTGCCTTGTAAGTATCGATAGATAAAGGAACTTCGAAGCGCTTTCTAATAGCCTCGATAATAGGAATAACTCTATCTAGTTCCTCTGCAATAGTGATAGGTGTGTAGCCTGGTCTAGTAGACTCTCCACCAATATCGATAATCTTTGCGCCGTCATTTGTCATCTGCTCAACGTGCGCTAGAGCTTTATCTATCTTA
The DNA here is from genome assembly GCA_902793045.1 of uncultured Lachnospiraceae bacterium. GTDB lineage: Bacteria > Bacillota > Clostridia > Lachnospirales > Lachnospiraceae > Eubacterium_G. The sequence continues at coordinate 6,697 of CADBBS010000104.1, read as the reverse complement.
TTATAAAATTTGCCACCATCAGAAAATGAATCTGGTGTGACATTTAAAATACCCATTATTACGGGTTCTCTATCTATATTAATACTGTAATCTTTAGCCATTATTTTTCCTCGCTTCTCATAAGCATAACAACTTCTTCTTTTAGCTTAGCGTCCGATTCAAAGACACCCTTTGTAGACATACTAATAGTCTTGCTTCCAGGTTTCTTGATTCCTCTAGCAGACATACACATATGCTCTGCTTCCACTAACACCAAAACTCCCTCAGCATCTAAACCATCGTAAATAGCCTGCGCTATTTGCTCAGTCATCTGCTCTTGGATCTGAAGTCTTCTAGCATATACTTCCACAGTTCTAGCAAGCTTACTAATTCCCACTACTTTGCCCTTTGGAATATAAGCGATGTGCGCCTTTCCGTAAAATGGCATAATGTGGTGCTCACATGTGGAATAAAAAGTAATGTCTTTTTCTATTACAACGTTGTTATTATCACAACTAAATGTGCAAGATAGGTGCTCGCTAGCATCCTGGTTCATTCCTGCAAATAATTCTTCATACATTCTGGCTACTCTAGCTGGAGTATCCTTTAGTCCCTCTCTCTCGGTATCCTCGCCAATACCTTCAAGCATTAATTTAACTGCTTCTTCGATTTTCCCTCTATCAAACATGTCAATCTCTCCTTTCGGCTTTAACTGTTTAATATTTTATTTGCCGCTTCTTTGATGTCTCTCAAAATCGAAAGAGAACCAAAAGCGATAATCATATCCGACTCGTTAGCTTTGCAATCTTCTACAGCGCTCTCTACTGCTTCTTCGATGCTCTTAGTTGCAACAACGTTCTCATTATACTCACTAAAAACATCACTAAGCTTATTCGCGCTAAGACCCCTACTATTATTCGGAGTAATCGTGTAAATTTTGCCAATTATATTCGCCTCCTCGGCAAAGTCTTTGTCGGCCAATACACCCATTATAAAGGTAATTGTTTTATTTGTAAAATGTAAATCAATATAGTCTCTTAACTTCAAAACAGCGCCAGGATTGTGCGCTCCATCGATAATAAACAACGGCTCTTCGCATATAGTCTCCATGCGTCCAGGCCAATAAGTTTCAGCTATTCCCTCGTCTATATATTTCTTTAATTTAAATCCTTGTTTTTGTAATTCCTCTGCTGCTCTGATAGCAGTCTCCTGGTTTATTTCTTCAATACTGCCCATAGTTCCAGCATAAACAACCGGACAATTATTCTTTATAATTCCTTCTTTGTTTTCCTTAATTTCTTCTATAGTCTCGCCCAACTCTTTTGTGTGATCAAGGCTTATATTTGTAATCACCGCCAAAAGTTTATCATCAAATACATTAGTAGCATCATCTCTTCCGCCCATGCCACACTCAATAAGGCATACATCCAACTCGGCCTCGGCAAAGAACATAAAAGCCATGGCAGTTTCTATCTCAAATCTAGTAGATTGGAGTTTTGTCTACAGTTATATTCTCCCTCTCGTCAAAGACTACAGGTGAATTATACTTACCAACAGAATATCCAGCACATAGTAAAATGCTCTCTAAGTAAGCCATAGTAGATCCTTTGCCATTAGTTCCTGCAAAGTGTACGACTTTAAGTTTGTCCTGTGGATTATCAAATCTCTTAAGTAGTTCCTTGATAGTGTTTAATCCCAAGACACTTCCATATTTATTTGTGCCCTCTAAATATTCTCTTGCTTCTTTGTAATTCATTTTACCCTTTAAAAAAGGAGCTCTGTTCGAGCTCCTTTTTGATATCTTTTTTAGTAAAGTGTTCTTTTATCGTTTGTGTTTGATTTCTTGTTTGAACTGCTGCTTGAACTTTTCTTTGTCTCTGAATTGATTGTTCTTCTTCTAGTCTCAATAGTTCTCTGGTCATCATTGCTGCTATCTGAGTTGCTATCATCTGAATCACTTGAGCTTCCGCTTTTTACCTTTTCACTTGAAAGGAATTCGCCTTTAATGTATCCTTCGTCGCCTTCGTATTTAACCTTAACCCAATCATCTTCGTTTGAGATAACAGTAACTTCAGCGCCCTCTGATAGTTCATTTACAATATCACTATCTGTAGATGCCTCTGAACGTAGACGTACGCCTTCTTCAGTAACATATGCCTTTGAACCTTCTGAGAACTCGCCCTCTTCTGTAGTTTCTTCTTCCGTGGTCTCCTCTACTGTAGTTGCTTCTACTGTAGTAGGTGCTACTGTAGTAGCCTCCTCTTTAGAACCACCACAACTACATGAAGTAGCTGCTATTGCAATAACTACCACCAAAACAACAACTGCGGCAATAATTGCAATCATAATATTACGCTTTCTTCTAGCTTCCTCGCGTCTCATATGAGCAACGCGCTTTCTTGTTTCAATGAATTTCATTGTTTCATCATCGTATCTGTTTGCCATCTTTCTTCTCCTTCTTCCTCTTTATTAGCTCAAGTAGCCTCCGTCTTCCACATCTGAAGACTCTACTTCTATTTCCTCGTCAAATTCTCCGTCTTCAACTATCTGGTCGAAAACTTCTGAAACCATGTCAAACTCTTCTTTAGTTTCTATATTATCAAGACCTGGCTCACCATCTTCATCTTCAAAATATCTGTAGATGTAAACTTCACCTTCATCTTCTTCCACCTGATCTTCAGGAATAAGAACGATGTAGTCTTGTCCGTCCACTTCAAAGATAGTAATGACCTGTGTCTCTACTTCTGTTCCATCTTCTAGTTCTAAAGTGACGAATAAATCGTCCCCTTCTTCTAAACGTTCTAAACTCATAATTCCTCCCATTATTTCCCTATTTTTATAGAAAAATATACAGAAATACTTTACCAAATTTGAAATAAAAATACAATACAAATTATCAATTTATTATCTCATTCAAAAACATAGATGGTTCAACGGGAAATCCCAAGTTTTCGCCTATTAGAAAGATATGGAGATACTTTTCTGCCCTCGTCATTGCGACATAAAACACGCGTCTTTCCTCCTCAAAATCCTGCTCTCTGATGGCTCTTGATGTAGGAATGATTCCTTGGTTTACATTAAGTATAAAAACGACCTTAAATTCCAATCCTTTTGAACCATGCATTGTGATAATATTTACACCCTCTGTATTGATTGTATCCCTAGGTTTTTGCTCTTCTTCTTTTTCTAACCACTCTGTTATGGTTTTGTAGCGCTCGCTCTCCATTTGGATTTTATCTAGCTCAAATTTTAATTTCTTAAATGACTTACCTTGGGTGTTTGCGTAACTCATCAAATATTTCTCGTATCCTATAACATTCAAAATGTAATTTACTGCACCATATGGGTTTAAGTTTTTTATCATAGTCATATGATAATTAAGGTCATCTAAGTTTCTTACCACCTCTCTATTATGGGAATAAACTTCTTTTAATTTCTCTATATTTGCTCCACATTCCAAAACCATTTCTCTACCAATTAATCTAGATGGCTTATTTAAAATGCTAATGAAACTCTCTATATCATCACAGTCATTACCGCCCCACTTAAGTGCACATCTCAAATAGTTTTGAATATCTTTATACACCATCGTGTTGTTTAGCGACTCAGTCTTTGTCTTTGTATAAGTATTCACATTCATACTCTCAAATATTGTTCTAATATTTTGAATAAAAATATTGTTTCTAACAAGCACAGCTATCTCGCTAGGCTTAATGCCTTTTTGTATATATCTTTTAATCATTTGGGCGGTGGCTTCCAATTCATTTTTTTGAGTTTTGAAAATACGGATATCTGGAGGGGTTCCATCTTCTCCCACTGCCTGTATGTCTTTTGAAAATCTAGCATGATTGTGCACTATCAAATCAGATGCCATATCCACTATGGCCTTTGTCGATCTATAATTGTTTGTCAAAAGTATTTCTTCGTGGTCTTTAAAGTCCTCTTCAAACTCAAACATAAGCTCAGGGTGCGAACCCCTAAACCCATATATTGCTTGGTCATCATCTCCCACTATGAAAATATTGTTTTGTGGTGCGGAAATCATCTTCACTATTTCATACTGAAGTTTATTGATGTCTTGAAACTCATCCACTAGCACAAACTCAAATACTTCTTGCCATTTCTTAAGTATGTGTGGCTTTTCTTTGAAAAGTTCGTAGCAAAGCCTTAACATATCTTCAAAGTCTACTTTGTTTGAGAGTTCTTTCTCGCGCTCGTACTCATCTAAGACCTTGAGGAAGAGTTCTTTGTCGCAGGTGATTGGACTAAAGTCTCTTACTTTTTCCATATTTCCTTTGGCTTTGCCGATATCATCCATAATGCTTCTTGTGAAATCATTTTTAGATGCAACATCTATCTTTAGTCTAATGATTATTTCTTTTATGATGTTTATCTTTTCCATATCCGATAGTAAACTGTCCGCCTGATAGTTTTTCTCTGTTCGAAGTATTCTGAAGAAAACGCTGTGGAACGTACCAAAAGAAACCGGAAGACTTCTTCCAGCCATTAAACTCTTAAACCTAAGCCTCATGTTCTCAGCTGCTGCTTTTGTGAAAGTAACAACTAAAATCTTTGTCGGATCAACGTGGTTTTTCTGTATTAAACTTTTAACTCTGTGGGTAATAACTGTGGTTTTCCCGGAACCGGGACCTGCCAGCACTATGGCTGGGCCTCTGAAATGGGCGATTGCCATTTCTTGAGATTTACTAAACATAGCACAACCTTTCTGCTGTGCTCTCTCCAAGAGTTAGTATAATACTTTTTTATGCATAAGAAAAGCGGCGATTAACATCGCCGCTTTCTTTTAGTGGAGGTCTACCAGCTCCCACCTCCACCGCCGCCTCCGCCGCCGCCGGAGAATCCGCTTGAGGCTGCAGACGCTGCTGCTTTCACCATCGCTTCAGTTCTCAAATGTTGAATTGGATCTCGTAATCCTGATAACAACATTGAGTTGAAGTAGAATGCATTCCAATACATCGCATTGTATCCGTAATACCATGTTGGTGGTTTAACCTTCAAATTCTTGAACTGTTTTGCCCAATGATCCGAAAGACCGAATACCATTGCGTATGGCAATACATTAAAGAAATACGATGGATCTTCATCTATTAACATCTGAAGTTTTTCAATTTCTGCTGTCTTTATGAACTGCTTTAGTCCCAATAGTTTTCCGTAATATTGTAGTTTGAAATCTGTTGGAACAACTAGTCTTCCAATAAAGATTCCGTCAATTACAAGTGCCGCTAATACTCCTAAATAAACTGGGAACTTGAAGAATGTGTCTCCATCAGCAGTTGCGGCAAACATTGTTCCAATCGACACTGCAGCCAAAACCAAAAGGGCAATACAGTATGTCACCCATTTGCCTTTTGTTCTAACTTTATCTTGGCCATATGAAACAAGTCTAAATAATCCAAGCGCTAGAACTGCAATAGCACTGATAGCGCCGAAAATCAAGTTTTCTTTTAATGAAATCATACTACTTGTGGCGAGTGCACCAAAGTACGCTGCGCATGCTAAGAACAATAATGCTCCTGCTTTAGCTTTGCCAGTTGATAACTGCTTTTCGCCTCTAAACTCAGCACCAAGATTTTGCTTCGCCGAAGAAAAACTGTCTGAGAAGCTTCTTGGCAAATCATCTAAGTTTCTAGGGTTAGTTGCAAACAGCGCGTCAAACAAAGTTCTCTGATAAAGTGGTGCATCCGCTGGCAACGCTTTTACCTTGTGGAGTAATAATGACGCATGCTTTCCTTCTCTTCCTTTTTTGTCCGGAACCTCTTCAATAGTTAAGTAACCTTTCTCACCCCACCAAGGAATAAGAGATATTAAGTCAATATCGTCAGCCATCTCGTCTATAATCACACCAACCTCGGCACTGCTCATTCCTTCTGGAGGATAAAACTCAACAGTCTGAACTGCTTTTTTCTGTTTCTTTAGAAGAATGTACAATAGCAACAATGCTGCAAGTGCTACTGCTGCTATAAGCAATACCATAGGGATAGTTTTGCTAACAGTTTTTGCTCCGACAAAGTATCCTTCATGCACTGGACAGTACAAAGTGATAGCCTGTCTTGGAGCGATGCCTGTGGTCTCTCCTGATATTTCATCATTTGTTATATCACACAGAACATCTAGTGAATTATCTTCTCCTCCAAATGCTCCACTGTATACTTTGAAGTTATCTACTTCCTTATCAGTGAGTGCTTCCTCAAATTTCATATCGAATGCGAAATGTTCTATATCAACATTCCAATCTGCACCTAGCACTGAGTAGAAAATAAGATCTCCTGTTTTTACTCTGTCATCTGGCATCACATATGTATATGAAATCTTATAAGTTTGTGTTCCGTCTACATATTCGCTCCTACTACCAATTTTAATGTCGTAGTAGTTATCTTCCACATCTGTAGTGTAGTTCCAGTTTTCTACATTTACATCTTTTACTTCATTTTGATATTTAAGTACTTCCTTTTTACCATCACCCACATCTCTTTTCGCTTCCATAAAAAGAGGCATAGTTCTGTAAATACCATGTCTAGATTCAGTAAACTGAACTTTGATAGTCTCTTCCACGCTGACGGTATTATTCTTGTGATAAGTACCTTCAAATTTGTAGTCTTCTATTCTATATCCACCCTCATCTGCGCCTACAATCACAAATGAGAATAGGCACAATACAAAGACTGTGCCTATTAAGAATAAACTCTTAACTTTTCTC
>CADBBS010000103.1 GCA_902793045.1 uncultured Lachnospiraceae bacterium | reverse complement strand
TGTTTTTGAGATACCAGAAGACTTGATTGCGGATGCATATAAAGTTGCAAAGAAAGTGGCTACAGTATTAAAAGAAGTAACTGGATGCGACGGAATAAACATCTTGCAGAACAACGGCGAAGTAGCAGGACAGACAGTATTCCATCTACACATCCACATCATCCCTAGATACGAAAAGGGAGAAATGGTTCAATGGAATCCAGGCGAATTGGACGAATCCGCCGTCAAAGAAATAATTGAAAAGACAAAAGGGCTATTATAAAATTACACCCCCACCCATGCATATGGATAAATATGAAGTAAAAAGAAATATATGTAAACACAGAAAAAGAGATAGGGTACGAACGATTTTAAGTGAGACCCTATCTCCATACATGGACGTGCGTTCATGTTCTTGTCATTTACCGGATATCCAGCAGCCTTAACCTTACCAAACGAAACAAACTTTGCTTCTCTTTGAGTTTCGCCCGGTTCTATCAACCAGTAATCTCGTAAGAACAAACTTAATTGCTTCTCGTAGTGCTTAGCCTGTGAAGCCTTAAGCATGTATACCTTATCAGTAGTGTGAGAACCTTTAGTATTATACTTCTTATTATCTGCGACATAGACATCAGTATCTAGTATTTTGTCAATCATACCCTTCGTAAATGTTTCCGCCATAAATGTTTCGTTTAGGTATGTTCTGATTGAACTGCTCTTCCAAGTTACAGCCTTATCTTTTTCGTTATAAGGAATTCCCTCTATAGGTTTAGTCTTAATGAGGAATGCTTTGGTTTTAGTCTTTTCTGCAACTACCCAGTGGGCTTCGCCAAATAAAATATCTCCATTTTTCTTTGTCTTCTTCAAAAGAGCAATTTCAGCTTCAGCCAATTTTTGACCACTATCCTTATAATCGCGAATAGGTCTTAGAGTATTTCTCGCATCCCAATATTTTTTTTCTTTGAAGAGCTCACAACCAAATTTGTATCTGTTCTTCAAATATCTATCTTCACTGTCCTTATAGTCTTTCAAGTGTAAGAACATCTTATATGCTTTTTCGTGATTGCCAATATTCTCATAGAAAGAAGATCTTAAATATGCTCCGTGGTCAGTCTTTCTAGTATAGAAGAAACCAATAATTCCAACGATAACTAGGAATACTGCAATTCTCAAAAGCCAAGTAGCAAGTTTGCTAGGTTTCTTTATATCCATTGGATTCTTTGGCGCAGGTGGAAGATTGTCTTCCACTTTAGAAAACTTTTCAGCTTCGGCTCTACATTTAGTAGCCATATCTGCCGAGTCAGAAAAATCACCCAAGGCTTCAAATCTTTTGGCAGCCCTCTCCATAGTTTTTGCCTTGTCAGAATTCTTTGTCAAACATTCAACAGAATTCATTAATCTTTTGGCACTATCGTATTTTAGTTGTAATTCAGCTTCGTTAATCTCAGCCATAACATCCTCCCAAATTACTTTGCTTTTTTTAAAATAGTTTCAATTATTGCATCAACTCCACCGCTAAAGTTAGAAGACTTCATAGCCTCCACATATTTGTCTTTGTTCGCGTAGAGTTCATTTACTTTATTAGATAAATCTTGGCCTGTGGCTCCGTCTTCTTCCAAAACCACACTAAAGCCTTGCTTTTCAAAAGACTTTGCGTTTAAAATCTGATCGCCTCTGCTGGCATTTGCCGACAAAGGAATCAAAATATTAGGCTTCGCCAAAGCAACAATCTCAAAGATAGAGTTTGCGCCAGCTCTTGAAATCATCAAGTCAGCCATCGCAAAGAAATCTTTCATTTCATCTTTTATATATTCAAACTGTGCATAACCTGCAATGTCTTTTAAAGACTCATCAGTCTTTCCTTCACCGCAAAGATGTGCTACGTTGAATTTCTCAAGTAAAGTAGGAAGAGCATCTCTAACTAACTTGTTTACATTTTCAGCGCCCAGACTTCCGCCTGTAACCATAATTACTGGCTTGTCATCTGTGAAACCACACATTTTCTTGGCTACATCAGCTTTTCCTTCAAACAACTCAGCCCTGATAGGAGAGCCAGTGAACTTGCCCTTGCTTCCCAAATGTTTCGCTGTTTCTGGGAAAGAGTAGCACACCAAAGATGTTTTCTTAAGCGCTAGCCTATTTGCTAAGCCTGGAGTGATATCTGATTCGTGGCTTATTACAGGAACGCCGTACTTTGCCGCAGCATACACTACAGGAACAGTGACGAATCCGCCCTTAGAGAAAACCACATCAGGTTTAAATTTCTTTATAATTCTTTTTGCCTGGAAATACCCTTTAACAATCTTGAAAGGATCAATGAAGTTCTGGAAACTAAAGTATCTTCTCAACTTACCAGAAGAAATGCCAGCATAATCTAAGCCAGCATCCTCCGCTAATTGTTTTTCCATGCCCTTATTAGAGCCAATATATTTAATTTCAAAATCTGCGGCTTTAAGTTTTGGAACTAGCGCAATGTTTGGTGTAACATGTCCGGCAGTTCCGCCGCCTGTCAAAACTATTTTCTTCATTTTATTGTCCTTGTGCGTTTGTATATTGTTTTGCCAATCTCTTAAGTGTCTTTGAATCTGTGCCAGACAAAGCTTTGTTTAGAAGCTTGTGACCGTAATCAACAGAAGTATCGTTCTTCAATACAACCGATAACGCCTGTCCGTTCCAAAGAACTCTCTGTCTAGAAGATTCTCCAATAACACCAAATGAAACAATCTTCCAACCGTCATAGTTGCTGTGGCCAGAAACTTTCGATTGAAGTAGAGCCATTGATGAAGCATCGATGTCTGTTTCTAGACAATCGTTAACAGCGCTCATTACACCGTTGTATCTAAGTAGAATAGTAGGAGAGAGGGCTTTGTCGGCCACGCCTTTTAGTACTGCAGTTTGGTTTCTGTTTCTCTGCAAATCGCCATCGGCAAAGGCCTTACGAGTTCTAGCAAATGTTAGAGCCTCGTTGCCGTCCATTTCCATTCTACCCTTTTTAAATGTATATTTTTTTCTCTTGCCATCGTCTTCACCGTAGTTGGCATATGTGGTGTAAGAGAAACTCTTTTCAACATCTACATCTATTCCACCCAGCTCATCTATCAATTTACCAAAACCAGTAAAGTTAAGCTGTGCATAGTGGTAACGATCCCTGCTTACATTGAATTTAAACTGTTTCTTTAGGGAATCCATAATAGCAGTTTTTCCGTGATCCCAATGAACTTCACACGCATAGTTCCATCCGGCAGCGCCCACCTTCTGTCCACTGTTATTTCTAGCCTGTCCATTTCCGTAAAGGCCAATATGAGTAAGCTTGTCAGAGTTTAACGAAGTATTAATAGAAACACTCTTTGCTATTACTGGGATATAGTAATCCCTAGGAACAGAAACCATCATAACTGTGTGAGTCTTAGGATTCACAGCAGCCAGGATATTAGTATCTGATCGCTCATTTCCTTCTTTATTTAAATCTCCAAATGTATCTGTAGCTGATACAAAGACGACAAATGGGTTTTCATCCACCTTGCTCTTTCCGCCTAGCGATAGGAAAGGAAGAACAAAGATACATACTAACAACGCAATACTAACTAGTATTGAAACAACTTTTCCAACTCGTTTAGTTGATCTTTTCTTTCCGACCGTCAAAATAAGTGCAAGTATTAGGAAGAATACCAAAGCAGCGCTGATTCCTATAAATATAGGATCAGGGACATTTGGCATATAAGACCACTTGTGTGTCATCATCAAATATACAAAATATCCAGAAAGAGCTAACTGAATAACAACAAGAATAATACTGATGATAGTACTATTTTTAAGTTTTTTTGCGTCTTTCTGGGTAGGTCTAGCGTTATTTCTAGGAGAAGGACCGCCGTTCTTTGGCGCTTTCTTAGAACCCTGTCTAGATTTTCTAGATGAACCCTTAGACAAAGTCTCCGAACTATACCCGTAATCTCCTTTTTTTATACTGTCTGGACCATTTAAATTATTCATAAAATCCTCCTAAATGTGGACTGTTTTTTCTATTAAAAAGTCGCTTGTATTATAGCATTATTGCGTTTGATTGACAAACAATATGCCCTTTGATAAAATTTTAATTGATTTAATAAGAGGTTGTATTTATGAGAAAATCAAGAACATTCAGAAGGATAGTTGTCTTGCTTTTGCTAGCAATCATTGTTGCTGCGCAGACTGCTATCTTTATCTATTATTGGGATATGTACTATACCGAAGGTACAGGATTGTATGATGCTTTCTTCTCAAGAGGAAAGGTCGTACTTTATTTTATGTACGGTTTAATGTTCTTGGTGTTCTGTAATGTTTATGGAGCATTTAAACTTGGAACATTGCAGTACTCTAACCTATTTTTCTCACAGGCATTAGCCATCCTATTTACTAACCTATTTATCTATCTACAAGCATCGTTGCTTTCTTTGAAGATGGTTAACGTAGCACCGGTACTTGGCATGACATTTATCAATATGTTATGTGCACTCATTTGGTGCGCACTGGCGTTGTTAGTCTATCGTTGGCTATACCCACCTAGAAAGCTATTATTGATATATAGTGACAGAGATCCAGACAACCTAGTTAAGAAAATTGAAACTAGGGAAGATAAATATTTGATTGACGATAGAATCCACTGCGATTCGCCTGCAGAGGAGCTTCGCAACGCAATCAGAAGACACAAGGCAGTTTTGCTTTGCGATATTCCTAGTGGAAGAAGAAATAAAATCATCAAATATTGTTATATGCATGATAAGAGAGCATATGTCACACCAAAACTTTCAGATTTAATTATTCTGGGAGCTGGACAAAACACATTGTTTGATTCTCCACTCCTTGTTACAAAGATTAAAGGACTTAAGTGGGAGCAGGCAGCACTTAAGAGATTGTTAGATATTATAATCTCACTTATTTTGTGTGTTCCTACTATACTTATAACTATTCTTGTGGCTATAGGAGATTTGATTTGGGACAGAGGACCAATATTCTATCTTCAACCAAGAATTACCCAGAATGGCAAGAAGTTTAAGATAATTAAATTTAGAAGTATGAAAGTGGACTCCGAAAAACAAGGAGCTCAACTTGCAAAGAAAGATGATGACAGAATTACCAAGGTAGGTAGAGTTCTTCGTGCTACACACTTAGATGAACTACCACAGGTATTCAATATACTTATTGGACAAATGTCTGTAGTGGGACCTCGTCCTGAAAGACCAGAAATAGCAGAAGAGTATTTAGCAGACATTCCAGAGTTTAAATTTAGACTTAAAGTTAAAGCTGGATTAACTGGATATGCACAAGTGTATGGAAAATATAACACTACTCCATATGATAAATTAAAACTAGACTTGTACTACATTCAAAACTATACATTCTGGAGAGATCTTCAGCTTTTGTTGATGACGTTTAAGATTCTCTTCATCAAAGAAAATAGAGAGGGTGTAGAACAAGATCAAAAGACAGCAAGAGTTGAAAACCCAAAGAAAAAAGAGGAATATGATTTAGGTGAAGTAGAACCACCTATGGATGAATTATATAAAGGTGAGTAAAATGGCAGACTATTCGGTATTGATGTCGGTTTACAAAAAAGAAAACCCAGAATATTTAAAGACTGCCATTGATAGCATGCTTAATCAAAGCGTTGCTACAAATGACTTTGTATTAGTATGCGATGGACCATTAACAGATAGCTTGGATGAAGTGATTTCGAATTTCGAAAAAACTAATCCGGGCTTATTTAATGTTGTAAGATTGCCAGAAAATA
>CADBBS010000102.1 GCA_902793045.1 uncultured Lachnospiraceae bacterium | reverse complement strand
TCATCGTCCAGGCGAAGCACGCCCTGATAGTCCTTACCCTGTTTCATTCTGCGGTCGCTGCGCAGGATGGTTTTCAAGTCACAGCCCAAGTCTGTGTTACGGTGCCAACCGGTGAGGTCGGTCTTTGATTGTTTTGACATAATAATAACTTGTATTAAAAATGCCTTCTCGCACTGCACGATGATATAGATAGGCAAACTTCATCCCGTGCCCGGAGCCGTGCTCAGCTTTCGTCCGGTGGTTTTGGAATCCAAGGGCAAAATTAGGCAAAAAAAAATCGCTCCAGATGGTCTGGAACGATTTGGGAAGGATTTGGGAAGGATTTGGGAAACCTACTCCTGCAGAAGACATGTTTTACCCAACTCATCAGCCAATTTCAGCGCTATTTCCCTGCATTGGGAAAACATGCCCTGGTCGTTTTTGCTCACACGGACAACATCCATCCAACGCGGGTCGTAATTCATGAACGACAGCGTGCAGATTTTGCGGATACTCTCGTAGCTGCACTCGCATTCCTCGGGAATGTCCAGTTCAAGACTCTTTATTTTCGCACAGAAATCCTTGGCATCCACCGGATAGTTGCATGACCAGCGCAAATACCAATACACACCAGCCCATTTCCACTTGGCGTCGATGACCAGCCCCTTGCCCACACACGACTTGAGCACCTCTGCCACCTGATTGTCGCTATAGGCGTCGCCCTCTTCGTTCAGTTCCTTCACGCGCTTCTTGATGTCGCGGCGGAACTGAGTGACTTGCCCCTTCTTCAGCAGCGCCTCGAACATCCTGCGGGCATCGTCGCGCTTAGAGGCATCCTCGAGCGATGCTATCTGGTCAACCACATTGTCATAGGTCACACGGTTCGACCACTCGTCATTATTCTTCCATTGCTCCACCGTCTCCGTCAGCGCGGCATTCTCGCTCTCCAGTGCCGCCACCCGCTGTGTCAGGCGCTCATTATCCTCCATCACCTGCAGAACGGTGCTGAAGAGATTTGTCAACTGTGCCATAAAGGCTTTTGCATCTTGGGCTGGGATGTCGTTACCCAGGTTTTCGATTGTTTGAATCATATTATATATTTAGGTTATGTAATTAATACAAGTAATCGCTCGCCCAATGAAGGCGAAACGGGCTGCGAAATTACAAAAAATTCGCCAATATCCCACCATTGTCATATAGGATTATCTTTCATTTTAACGTTTTTAAAAAGGGGCGTTTTTACCCTTGTTAAAAACTTTCGCACCACCTTTTCAGTCCTGCTTCGGCTGCATCGCCCACTCATGTCCTCTTTTTTGATTTTTTCCCAAAAAACAGAGTCTTCCGGTGTGCAAAAAATTGCTCGCAACACATTTGTCACGAGCAATCTGGGGTTATTCAAAATGATTCAGAAACAAATATACTATATTTTTTTTTTCAATTTCTCTGTATCTACATAGTTATCTAGATAACGATATAATGTATATAGTGAATCTGGAGTGTACCATTTACCTGCATACGGTGGCCACTTATCAAGTATTTTATCTATAAACTCTCTCATGGTAACTCCCTCTATCATTCGATTGAGGACTGGGGTTAAATCATAACTTTCTATAATTATGTCACCACCATATTCAGGATACCGTGCTCCAGAATCCTCACCCCTATACCAACTTTCTATTTCATTTTTATATATCCAGAAGGAATATTTTTCACCTCGACAATCTTTACCGACTTTTATTCCATAATGAACATGTCGTTCATTATTATGCTCAGATATATCAAACATTTTTTTCATAATCATTTAATCATCCCACAAATCACTATCACCTACACTGCCATCACGATAACCGTCACCATCATTATCTGATGCGCTTCAATCCCAAATGTGCGAATCGTTTACATGCCTTATGTTATTTATAAATCGTCTGACCTTTGTTTGGTAAATTTTTCCATATTGATATTGTCCTCATAAGAGATATATAAAGTCTTTGAATATGGATATACTTTCATAACCATTATTCCAATGTGTATGACGCCAAGACAAGTGTCTGATTTTGGTTTAAAAACATTAATCTCACATTTAGGGAAGCCTTCATCATTTTTATCGTCATAATACAAAAAGTTTTCATATTTTGCATGGATTCTTGCTCTTATGTCTCCATACATTTCCAACAAAGTTTGGTCTGCTAAATCTGTGAAATTAGTAACTCCCTTAAAAACCGTTTTTGTACGAGGGTCGTAAAAGATTAATATTTGGGAGGCTAAATATCCAGAGAAAGAACCTTTAAATGCTCTTACTCCATTAGGAAGTTGTTTGTTAAACTCCCTATCTACTTTTAACCCTTTGGAAACTAATTTTGTTGTAAAATTGTCAATACTACCATTTAGGGGAATACCGAACATATTAAGATGCTGTCCCCATAGGTTAACTGAAAACAACATCAGAAATAATGGAAGCAATATCCTCATACTATTTCTTACCATATTTTTCACTAAGTTTAATCCAATTATATTTATTCAAATCGTCAACCCACAAATCATGTTGATTTAGAAAAGCTTTATGATACTCTTTGTCCTTTGAAGAAGGGGTATTCCTATTCCATAATATATTATTGTAAGCCTCTCGCAGATTTTTGGTTAACCCCATAGTTGACAAAGATATTCTATACAAATCCTTGCAATCAGTCTCTTTCTCAGCAAGCTCACTTCTATAATAATTCAGTTCACTTCTATAATAAAGTGATGTTACCCCAATAGATAGCAGAATTGTTATAGCGAACAGTGATAATATCTTAATACGGTTCATATCTCAATTGTTTTTATTCATCAAGACAACATTCCTATTGTCCTCCGATTTTACTCAAATCACCTCCACAAGCTCCAATAATGTTTCCGAAACAACCGAAAACGAATAATAATCCTGCAATAATCCATAACAGAACACTACCCAATCCAACTTTATCAGATTCTTTACCAGAGGACTTGTACGCATTATTTTGTGCGTTAAGCATAATGGCTGCAACCCCTATCCCTAATATGATTAGTATTACAAACATAATTTATGGAATTATTGTTTTGTTAGCACCTTATCAATTGCTGAATGGCTAAAACTGATACTTAATATCTCAAAAAGGTCATTAATGTTATCTGCAGAGGAATACCATTGTTTACCATTGTTTAATGAAGCGCTAATAGAATACTCTGCTTCTTTCTTAAAAATAGTAACCTCATCAGAGGATAATGTTGTATGATATTCATACAAAAAAAGCATTTTCCCATTCTCAGTAACACGATTCACAATATTTGTTATACAAACTCCTGCTCTTTTTGCATCATTCCAATCTTTTGTATAAGCAGCAATTATTTCATTAAAATTAGTTTCGTAATAACTTTGTACCTTTTCTTTTATTTGTTTTAAAGATTTCTCTGGAGCTTGTTTTTGTAACAATACAAAATAATCTGGATAGTAAAGTTCTACTACCCTTTTGCTATTTCTGGTGTTTATTGCTTCTGAGAAACTATGCATATCAGAAAGGAATTGTTTTTCAATTGCATTCTTTGGAACATATTCTTGGAATGCTTCCCTTGTATATCCAATAGGAATAACACCTTGTTTGTTATCAATAATCGAATCGTTTATAGTGGAATCCAAGGGTTGGGTATAATCATTATATGAATTGTTTGATGGTTTAACACGACTGTTGTTACATGAAGCTAACAACAAAGCTAACAATGTGATGCACTTTACTAATAAAGCTTTCTTCATATCTCCTTTGTTTTAAGTTAATAAATCAGCCACAAAGATAGGAATAATATCTGATTAAACCATGATTTACGGTGACAAATATTCAAAATTGTTATGGAAATGAATATTTCTCAGGATATATGGGTGCCTGTTTTCATGGCATTTTTTTTGCTATATTCCTGATGGTCTCGCGACTCAGGTACCTCCCCAGCGGCTAAGAAAGTAACTATATCTTTAGTTGTGCACCAAATTTGTAGGAACTCCGTAAAATAGTTGAGGAAACACTTGGTGGTCTCAATTATTTTTCGTACCTTTGTACATGATATAAAACCCTAATAATTAACCCTTTAAAACACACTTTAAGGCTATGAAAAAAGAAACATGGAAAATGGTGATTCAGCTCATAGTGAGCATACTCACCGCAATTGCAACAACACTCAGTACTACATCATGCATGGGACACGGACCGTTGTACTTCTAATACCTTTGAATGATGGAAACAAGAGGAATCAGAAACTGCAACCCCCTGAACATCCGCATCGGCAACAACTGGAAGGGTGAGCGCCCTACAAACTCGGACGGCGTGTTCGAACAGTTCACCGACATGCGCTACGGACTGCGTGCGGCCTTCATCCTGATTCGCCGCTACATCACAAAGTACAAGCTATGCACCATCCGCGCCATCATCAGCCGGTGGGCACCAGAGACGGAAAACCTGACAATGGCATACATTAACCATGTGGAACGTCTCTCAGGCATCGACGCCAGCGAACCCATCGCCCCCACCGACAAGCAGCGCCTCTTTAGAATCGTCACCGCCATGTGCTGGGTCGAATCGCTCTACAAACCCAGCCTGGAGGAATTGGAATCAGCTTGGTCATAACACGAATTATCCCCGCAACTCCATAAATTGCGGGGATAATTTTTGGATAATATGAAGTCGAATGCACAGCGGAACCGACTTTTGTGCATGAAGGGGAGGCAAAAAAGGGGGTCTCGAGTCAATTTGTGAGTTGACTCGAGTCAGAAGGCCATTTAACTCGAGTGAGGCAACGAAATGCCTCCTTCTTTTTTGACATTTATCCGATATCGCTAAGTACGCTTATTCTTTTAAAAAGAATTAAATTAGTCTTATTTTATTTTTCACTAATACTTTATAACGTTTCGTGTTGCACAGATTTCCTGAAAAGCAATACTTTTGCAGGCGAAACCCAAAAAGACTGCACAGATGAAACGATTCTTGATTGTATGGCTATTGCTGACATGGATGATGACAATTCATGCACAGCGAACCTGTGTGGTGGCAGATATGGAGAGCAGAAAACCTATTAAAAACGTATTAATTATGACTGATACTCACCACGCTGCTCGGACAAATCTCTATGGGTATTTTGCAATGCAGTATGCTTTCGACAGCGCTACTGTCAGTCATCCTTCTTTTCACAGTACTAAAGTAAAGCGCACTGCCCTACCCGACACCATTTTCCTATTAAAGAAAATGAACCTCTTACATGAGGTTACCATCTATGGTGTTGATAAGCAGAAACATTCATTGGCTTTTCACCAGAAAGCTGCCCAAAATGCCGCTGCTGGCGCTCCACAACCTTCATCTGGAACGGTAATCGCGACTTTCGACTTTGCCGACATGATAGATCGAAGGAAAAGACACGACAGGAAAGT
>CADBBS010000101.1 GCA_902793045.1 uncultured Lachnospiraceae bacterium | reverse complement strand
TGGGGAACAAAATCATTTGAGGAAACTGGATTTAAGAACACTAAGTTCTACGGTTTAGATTATGTTCCAATGTTCTGGAATGATCCAAGTGAAGCATATTCAGACTGTTTCGCTAGATTTAATGAAAAGGGTTATAAATATGTATTGGCATACAACGAGCCGGATTTGGTTTGGGAGTCAAACATCAAAGCAGATGTTGCTACTAGAAGATGGAGAAATGATTTAATGCCTAATAGAGGAAATGTACTTTTAGGTTCTCCTGCAGTATCAGTTTATCCACAGTGGTCAGACTGGTGGAAGACATATTGGTCAATGCTTCCTGATTCTAGCAAGGCAGCAACTAACTTTATTGCAGTACACAACTACAACAAATATTACAACGGCAAAGATACAGCGCTTGATTATCTAGAAAAGATAGATGAGTGTTATAACAAATATAGAAAACCAATTTGGATTACAGAGTTCGCTATCTGGAAGTTTGATAAGAACGACAAAGCAGGATGTGCAAAGACTCAGGAATTCATGAGAATAGTTCTTAAAGGTTTGAACGAGAGAAGTTATGTAGAAAGATATTCTTGGTTCTCACCAGACCTTAATTCTAAAGACGCAAGTTCATCTAGTCTATTTGATTACGGAACAGGTGCACTTACAACTATCGGTAAAGTATATGCACAGATTGGAAATCCAGCAGGATATCCAGCTAAAACATATGGTGTACCATCAGGTTGTAGCTACAGCACAACTCCAGCAGCTTGTATTGCATCACAAAAGACTACACTTTACGGACTAACAAAGAAAAAGAAAGCGTTCAAGTATTCAATCAAAGCGATGGACGGAGCTGTTAAGTATCAGATTCAGTACTCACTAAGCAAGAAGTTTAGCAAGAAGAAAAAATATAAGACAAAGATTAAGACAGTAGGAGCAGCTACTTCAGATGAGAAGAACGGAACAATAAAGAAACTTAAGAAAAAGAAAAGATATTATGTACGAGTAAGAGCGATCAAACAATTCTTAGGCAAAAATTATTACTGTGCATGGAGTGCTAGACAGTCAGTTAAGACTAAAAAATAATTAATTGTTGTTTATTGATATTCGTGGGGAAGAATATTTTTAAAGGATATGGGTGACATTATGAAAATTACAAAAAGAATTTTAGCAATTACATTATCATTAGCATTGGCAGTAGGCGGATTATATTTCGTTGCGCCAAAGGAAACGGAAGCTGCTACTGATTTTGCTATTACAGCGCCTAAGAATGGATCTCTTAAGGCGGCAGGTTATATGGATATTACCTGGGAAGATGCATCAGCCATCAAGGCAGTGAAGAACTACGATGTATTTGTCGATGGTAGTTTGGTTAAAACTACTACAGACACTAAGTGTGAGTTCTATACAACAAAAGTTAACTTCCATAAGACATGGGTTAGAGCTAATTTTAAAGATGGAACAAATCACTACACAGTGACAGTTAATTTCGGTGTAACTAAAAAAGGATTGGCAGTAGAAAAAGGAATGGGCTCGAACAATATTGACCCTCAAGCAATGGGACTTGGTTGGTATTACAACTGGGGACGAGGTGCTTATAGTGGAAAGTATACTGATATAGAGTATGTTCCAATGGTATGGGGCGATACTAATGTAGCTACTATTCGCAACAAAGTACAAGCAGCTATCAGCGCTAAATCTAAATATATCCTTGGTTTCAACGAACCAGATATGGACTGGAGTGGAGGTGGATGTAACATGGAAACATCCACAGTTATAGGTCTATGGCCTAACTTTACAGATTTTAAAGACAAGATTAAGATTTGTTCTCCAGCGTATGCTATCTGGGGCAAAAATAGTAAGATGGTTCAGTTTATGGCAGGAGTTAATAATGATGTGGATGTAGTTTGCCTACATTGTTATCCAGCTGACTGGAACGGTGGAAAAGCTATGGCTGATTGGTTCCTATCAAGTGTGGTTGATGATGCATGGAACAGATATCACAAACCAATTTGGATTACTGAGTATTCAACATCAGGAAATGGTATTACTCAAGCAGGAACATCATCATTTATTGAAAACTTACTACCAGGCTTAGATGAAAGAGAGTATGTTGAAAGACAATCATTTTTCTCATTCAACGCAGCTTCATTTGGCGGAGGATTATATAACTATAATACTGGTGAATTGTCTCAGTCAGGAGAGGCTTATGCTTCATATGGTAACCCAGAGACTTATTACAAATCTGGTGATGCTGTAAACCCAAGAGATTCTGAGGATCCAACTCAGGAGCCATTCACAGAGGCTACTACAGCACCAACACCAACAGTTAAGCCTACAGTTAAACCAACAGTTAAACCTACAGTTAAGAAACCTGCTAAGGTTAAAATTAAAAAGGCTAAGAACAAGAAGAAGAGAAAGATTAAGATTACTCTTAAGAAGATTAAAGGTGCGAAGGGATATCATATCAGATATTCAGACAGCAAGAAGTTTGACGGATACTGGGATAAGTATACAAAGAAAACTAAAGTTACTCTTAAGAAGCTAGACAAGAACACTAAATACTACATCAAGGCAAGAGCCTATAAGTTAGTAAATGGTGCTAAGTTGTACGGCAAGTGGAGTAAGAAAAAGAAAGTTAAAGTTAAAAAATAAAGCTAAGAAGGAGCCTAGAGATAGGCTCCTTTTTTATTGCAAATGTAAGTGTCGTTTGGTTGACATGCTAGTAGTAGAATGTTAAGATTAAAAGGAATTAAACATAGTAGAGGCTGCGCTTGATAAGAGTAAGTTATAGGATGCACCTAAGCAGTTGATTATAACTGAAAGGAGAGAGCGCCGAAGGATAACTGGTAGGAAGGTTGTCCTGGGCATAAGATAAATAATCTTATGACTGTCATCAAAAGGATGGAGAGCTACTTATTAATTTTTGAAAAAGGAAGCTCGTCGTTAGGAGCTTCCTTTTTTACAAGATAAGTACACTATTGTTTAAAATATATTTTTAGGAGGACATAAAAATGTCTATATTCAAAGGAGCAGGTGTAGCTATTATTACACCATTCAAAGAAAACGGAGATGTTAACTTTGACGAATTCGGAAAACTAATCGAGATGCAGATTGAAGGTGGCACAGATGCCATTATCGTATGTGGAACTACAGGTGAAGCGTCCACTATGAATGATGACGAACATCTAGCTACTATCAAGTATTGTATTGATAAGGTTGCTGGAAGAATCCCAGTGGTTGCTGGTACAGGTTCTAACAGCACAAAAGAAGCAGTAAATCTATCTAAGAAGGCTGCAGATCTAGGAGCAGATGGACTTCTTTGTGTAACACCTTACTACAACAAGGCTACACAGGAAGGCTTATATCAGTACTACAAAGCGATTTCTGATGCTGTTGATATTCCAATAATTATGTACAATGTGCCAGGACGTACTAGCACAAATATCCAGCCAGAGACTGCAGTTAGAATAGCAAAAGAAGTAGAAAATGTAGTTGCTATTAAAGAGGCTTCTGGAAATATCGCGCAGGTTGCAAAACTTGCATCACTTGCTGATGGTTGTCTAGATATTTATTCAGGTAATGATGATCAGGTAGTGCCTCTAATGTCACTTGGCGGAATCGGTGTTATTTCTGTATGGAGTAACGTTGCACCAAAGCAGGTTCACGATATGACAGCAGCATTCCTAAACGGTGATGTTGAGACAGCTAGAAAACTTCAGTTAGATGCTATCGATTTGATTGGCGCGCTATTCTGCGAAGTCAACCCTATCCCAGTTAAGGCTGGTGTAAATATGCTTGGCTACAATGCAGGCTCACTTCGTGCACCTCTAACAGAGATGACAGACGCCGGCAAAGAACGTCTAAGAAAGGCAATGGAAGACTACGGTATTCTATAGGAGGCGAACATGACAAAAGTAATAATGCATGGCTGTAATGGCCATATGGGAAAAGTTATATCTGAGTTAGTGGCTAAAGATGACGCTATCGAGATAGTAGCTGGTATAGATTTAAATACAGAGGAAAACTTCGGATATCCAGTATTTGCAAACATCATGGACTGTGATGTAGAGGCAGATGCTATCATAGATTTTTCTGTGGCAGTGGCTGTAGATGCATTACTAGACTTCGTCCGAGAAAAAGGTATCCCAGTAGTTCTTTGTACAACTGGTCTATCAGATGAGCAGTTAGCAAAAGTAGAAGAAGTATCAAAAGATGTGGCAGTTCTAAAGTCTGCAAACATGTCACTTGGAATCAACACACTTATGAAACTTCTAAAGATGGCTACAGAAGTGTTGGCTGACAGAGGATATGACATAGAGATAGTTGAGAAACATCATAACCAAAAACTAGATGCACCTAGTGGTACAGCATTGGCTTTGGCGGATGTTATCAATGAGACAAAAGATAATAGATATGAATATGTTTATGACAGAAGTCAGAAACGCGAGAAGAGAGCAGACAACGAGATTGGAATCTCAGCTGTAAGAGGCGGAAC
Organism: uncultured Lachnospiraceae bacterium; assembly: GCA_902793045.1. Taxonomy (GTDB): domain Bacteria; phylum Bacillota; class Clostridia; order Lachnospirales; family Lachnospiraceae; genus Eubacterium_G. The sequence goes on along the minus strand of CADBBS010000101.1, from coordinate 954 downwards.
TATCGTCGGACAGCATGATGTTATTTATGCCGGCACCGACGAAGTAATCGAGATTCAGCACACTGCATACTCAAAGGCGGTCTTTGCGAAAGGCGCAATAGACGCAGCTAAATTCCTAGCCGGCAAAGGCCCAGGAATGTATGATATGAGCGATGTTATAGACTAATAATAAAAGCACGATGGAATTAAAACATCGTGCTTTTTTCTTAAATATGATAGAATTAATACAGTATGAATTTCGGAGGCATTTATGAAAAAAATTAAAGTATGTGCAGCTACACCAAATATTACTGTAGCTGACCCAAAAGCAAATGCAAAAGAGATTATTAGAATTTCCAAGAATGCTGGAAAGAAAGGTGCAAAACTGATTGTATTTCCAGAACTATCTTTGACGGGGTGTACTTGTGGAGATTTATTCTTCCAAGATACTTTGCTAGAGAGTGCAATGGAAAACTTAGAAGTGATAGCAGAGAAGACTAAAGATATCAAGGCTGCTATTGTTTTTGGCTTGCCTGTTATGATGGATCGCGATATTTATAATGTGGCTGCGGTTTTGTTTAAAGGTAAACTTTGCGGATTTGATATTAAGAATAAAACTCTTTGGGATGCATACGGAGATGAGTTTAGATGGTTTAGATATAGACTAAGAGGAAAAGTTAAGAATATTGAATTTTTCCCAGAGTCTCTTAAAAATAAATCAGGAAAGATAATTGAAGATTTTTCAAAAGGTTATGATTTAGATATAAGTGAAAACTTACGAATTGATTTCAAAAGACAGCTAGGTTTTACTCTAGGTGTTGGAATTGGAAATGACGGAGAGGGTAGATACTACGAGTGCTCATACAGAGGCGAAGAAGTAGATATAGTAGCGCACTTAGGTGCTAGAAGAAAAGTAGTGGACGAAGAAACAGACGACTTTGTTCAAAACGTTGCTTATGATTCAAATGCTCAGGT
>CADBBS010000100.1 GCA_902793045.1 uncultured Lachnospiraceae bacterium | reverse complement strand
AAACATTCCTTCGTCAAATACAAAGAAATAAGATTTGCGATATTCTCATCGTCATCTACTATTAAAATTTTCTTTTTGTCTGCCATAAATTCCTCCTAGGTATATTGTCGTAAATAAATATTAAAAAGTTATGAATTATTTTTAAAACTTATTTAAAAGTGACAATAGTGGCTCCGCTTCCGCCTTCGCCAAATGTTCCGTTTCTATATGTATCCACATAATTACATTTCTTCAAATAACTCTGAATAGCAGAGCGCAACTTTCCAGTTCCTTTGCCGTGGATGATTGTTACTTGAGGTAGTTTTGCTATGTAAGCATCGTCCAAATATTTTTCCAGTTCGTTTATAGCCTCGTCCACAGTCTTTCCAATCACATTAATCTCCATAGAGACATCCTGTGCTTTTTGCATTTTGATTTTTCCGCTTGAGCCTTTCTTAAAGCCTGGGGCCTTAATCTCTGGCTCATCTATAATCTCAAGATCTTTTATGTTTATCTTTGAATTAAGAATGCCCATCTGAACATCCATATTTCCATCTTTATCTGGAAGAGAAGTGACATGTCCGTTTAGGTTAAGACTTAGAACCTTAACGCCAGTTCCCAACTTAAAGTCGGATGGCTTATGTTCCTTTGAACCAATCGAGCGCTTGATAGAAGGAGTCTGCACATCCTTTAGCATCTCGCCTATACTTCCTCTGGCTTGCTCCATCTCTTTTGTGTTGGCAGCTTTCTTGCCCTTATTTATATCAGAGATAGCTTTGTCGGCAGTTTCTTTGGCGTCCTTTAAAATCTTGGCTGCCTCTTCCTTTGCCTCGGTCACAATGCGGTCTCTTTGCTTTTCAAGACGTTTTCTCTTCTGTTCATATTCATTTTTAAGGCTTGTGATTTGAGATTTATAAACAGCGATAGTCTCTTGATCTTTTTCAATCTGCACGCGCTGTTTATCGATTCGCTCTAACACATCCTCAAACTGTTCATCGTCTGAATCTATACGTTCCTTCGCATCCTCAATAATATCCTCCGAAAGACCAAGCTTGCTAGAAATAGCAAAGGCATTACTCTTTCCAGGAAGACCAATTAAGAGTTTGTATGTTGGCTGCAAAGTCTCAACATTGAATTCGCAGCTCGCGTTTGAAACGCCCTTTGTCGATAGCGCGTAAAGTTTAAGTTCGCTGTAGTGAGTGGTAGCCATAATGCGAGCGCCCACGTCCTTTAGGAATGAGAGAATAGATATGGCAAGAGCAGCACCCTCCACGGGATCTGTACCAGCACCTATCTCGTCAAACAAAACAAGTGAATTAGCATCCGCCTTCTTTAGAATATCCACAGTGTTTACCATGTGCGACGAGAAAGTACTTAGAGACTGCTCGATACTTTGCTCATCTCCTATATCTGCAAAGACTTCGTCAAATACAGCAATCTCACTCTTGTCATCTGCTGGTATATGAAGTCCAGCCTGACCCATAAGAGTTAGAAGTCCGACAGTCTTAAGTGAAACTGTCTTACCACCAGTGTTAGGACCAGTCACAACTAGAAGTGTGAAATCTTTTCCCAAATAAACATCGATAGGAACCACTTTTTCTACATCCAAAAGCGGATGACGTCCCTGCTTGATATTTATATATCCATGGTCATTAAGAATTGGCATAGTGGCTTTCATCTGTTTAGCCAAAGCACCCTTAGCCAATATAAAATCTAATTTAGTAAGAACTTCCACGTTTGTATAAATCTCGTCTATATGCTCGGCGCAAGAATTGGAAAGGTTCGCCAAAATAATTTGAATCTCTTCAGCTTCCTTTGCCGCCAGGTCTCTTAGTTTATTATTCAAATCAACTACAGCCTTAGGCTCTACAAAGACAGTAGAACCAGTGGCGGATTGATCGTGCACTATACCGTCCACCTGAGCGCGGTGTTCAGCCTTTACTGGCACGCAGTATCTGCCGTCTCGCATTGTGATGAGAGTATCCTGCAAATAGTCTTTGCCGGCCTTTGAATTTACAAAAGAGTTAAGCTGAGTGTGAACTCTGTCAGCTGCAATCTTCATTTGGCGGCGGATGTTCTTTAGATTGTGAGAAGCATCATCCGCTATCTCATCCTCTGCCAATATACATTTATCAATTTCAGCCTTTAGATATGTTAAAGGCTCAATCTGCTCAAAGAGTGGAGTCAAACTATCTGTGTATTCCTCGTCTGAGTTATTGCTTCCAGACTTTTCATTAGCTCCAGTCTTATCCTTTACATCCCGTCCGTATGTTTTAGCCTCGTTTGAGATTCCAAGTACAGATTTTATCTGCAAAAGATCGCCAGTTCCCAAAACTGAACCAATCTCAAGTCTCTTTAGAGGCTCATTAATATCAACTAGTCCCGTAAACCCAAGAGCTCCCTTTTTCCAAATGCGTGAAAGTGCATCCTGAGTCTCGATCTGAGCCTTTTTTATCTCACTTAAATCAGACATAGGCTTAAGTTCTTTGCACATTTTCTTTGCCGCAGACGAACCAGCTATGTCCTCTAACATTTTCGCTATTTTATTGAATTCTAAAGTCGATAAAACCTTGCTGTTCATAATAATTCCTTTGCTTATAATTCTGTAATCAATTATAATAAAGAATGGATGTTAGGTAAACCCTAGCACCTTAGAAAGAGGTATTTATGAATTACATTAATACACTAGAAGAAGGAAATAATATTTCTACCATTTATATGGTAAAGCAAGTGAATCCTGCCACTACAAAAGCGGGCAAGGATTACTTGAATGTGGTTTTGCAAGACAAAACAGGCATGCTAAACGCAAAGGTATGGGAGCCAAATGATCCGGGCATTGACGACTTTGACAGCCTAGACTATGTTGAGGTGACTGGTGAGATCACATCGTTTAACGGAGCGCTTCAAATGAATATTAGACGCGCTAGAAAAGTTGAGATGACAGAAGTAAACGAGGCAGATTATCTACCTTGCACAGACAAGGACATTAGTCAGATGATGGACGAGGTTGTTTCTATTATAGGAACAATTCAAACTGATGATTACAAGAAACTTCTTGATGCTTTCTTTGTAGAGGACGAGAAGTTTGCGGCTGCATTTAAGAAAAGCTCTGCCGCTAAGGCTATGCACCATGCGTTTGTCGGTGGATTGCTAGAGCACACACTTAATGTTGCTAAGATTTGCGATGGATATTGTAAATTATATCCAGAAATCAATAGAGATTTGTTAATAACTTCCGCGCTTTGTCACGACATTGGTAAAGTGGTAGAACTATCACCTTTCCCAAAGAATGACTATACAGACGCTGGGCAGTTAATCGGTCATATTGTGATAGGAACAGAGATGGTGAAGGAAAAAGCCGCTAAGATAGAGGGCTTCTCACCAGTCAGATTAAAAGAACTTATGCACTGCATCTTGTCACACCACGGCGAACTAGAGTATGGCTCGCCAAAGGTTCCGTCATTAGTGGAGGCTATGGCTTTAAGCATGGCTGATAATACTGATGCCAGAATGGAAATGATGAAAGAGGGGCTAGAAGCCGACCTGGACGAAGAAGGTTGGACATTAAAATGGAACAACGCCCTAGATAGACGAATTAGAAAAACTAGTGAATAAAAAAAGGGGCTCGTAATGAGTCCTTTTTGTTTGGAGGATATATGTGCGAACATTTAAATATTTTTGGATTAGAACTTCCAATGTACGGAATGATGATTCTTCTTGGAATCATTGTTTCTAATGCTGTAGCTCTTAGTCTTTGTAAGAGATTTGGCAGGGATAAGTTAGAACTTCTTACCATTGAGAGTTATGGAATTATTGGTGCATTTCTAGGATCTAAAATATTATTTTTAATTATTAGTTTCAAAGATATAGATTGGCAAAGAGCGGCTGAGCCAAAGTACTTAATGGCAATACTATCTAACGGCTTTGTTTTTTATGGCGGACTAGTGGGAGCGATTCTATTTATGATGCTATGCGGTAAAATCCACAAGCTAGATGTTTGGGGCTATATTAGAGATTTTATATTTATGATTCCAATTATGCATTGCTTCGGAAGGATAGGTTGCTTTTGTGCAGGTTGCTGCTATGGAATGCCATACCACGGACCTGGACATGTAGTCTTCCCTTATGGCTCACAAGCACCATCAGGCGAGGAACTATTCCCAGTGCAACTAGTGGAAGCAGCATTAGTTTTAATAATAGGAATTGTACTGTTAGTTTTAAAAATAAAAAAAGATTTCTTCTATACTATAGAAACATATTTGCTTACATATAGTGTAGTAAGATTTATTTTAGAGTTTTTTAGATATGATGCTATAAGAGGAGTGGCATTTGGACTTTCCACATCACAGTGGATTAGTATTGCAGTATTTATTGGAACGGTTATTTCTATTGTATATAGGAAAAAGAGAAATAAGAAGATTAAATAATTATGTACCAGAAAAACGACGAATTAATTGTGACAATTGAAGATCAAGGTATAAACGGAGAAGGCATAGGTAAAGAAAATGGCTATGCCCTTTTCGTTAAGGATTCTGTGATTGGTGATAAGTGCAAAGTGAAGATTATGAAGGCAAAGAAGAACTATGCCTTTGCAAAACTGCTTGAGATTATTGAACCATCCAAGAATCGCGTGGAAGAAAAATGCCCTGTGGCCAAACAGTGCGGCGGGTGTCAGCTCCAGTCGATGGACTACGAGACACAACTTAAGTTTAAAGAAGAGAAAGTCTTTAATAACTTAAAGAGAATTGGTGGTTTAGACACTTGTCAGATTCCGATGAAAGAAATTATTGGAATGGATGAGCCATATTATTATAGAAACAAAACACAATTCCCTGTTGGAAGAAATAAAGATGGTGAGATAGCATATGGATTTTATGCTGGAAGAACTCACTCTATCATAGAAACTCCAGGTTGTGTGCTCGGAATGAGAATAGATGGAAGAGATGTCTGTAAAGAGATTATGGATACAGTCATTTCATTTATGAAAGAAAATGATATTGACCCATATGATGAGCAGACACAGACAGGTTTCGTTAGACATGTGCTAATTAGAATTTCAGAATCAACAAAGCAGATTATGGTTTGCGTGGTAACTAATTCTAATGAGTTGCCTGAGGCTGACAAATTAGTTGAAAAACTAAAAGCAATTCCAAACATGACAAGTATTTCCATAAACACAAATAAAGAATTTGGAAATGTCATTATGGGAAGTAAGACAGTCCATCTCTTTGGACCGGGCTATATAGAAGATTCTATTGGAGATAACAAGTTTAGGATTTCACCAGAGAGTTTCTTCCAGGTAAATTCAAAACAAGTTGAAAAATTATATGAAAAAGCAATTGAATATGCTGGATTAACCGGTGAGGAAACAGTGTGGGATTTGTACTGCGGAATAGGAACTATAACTCTTTCTATGGCCAAGAATGCAAAGAAAGTATATGGTGTGGAAATAGTGAGAAATGCTGTC
>CADBBS010000099.1 GCA_902793045.1 uncultured Lachnospiraceae bacterium | reverse complement strand
AACATTTCAATCCACATTGACATCATCTCTGTAGTTGAACCTGAAAGTCTAGCTACAAATCCGCGTCCGTGAATATCTTCGTTAGGGTTAACACTTGATGCTAGGAATGATGAGTTCTCCAAAGTACTTCTTCCATACATATTTGGATCTAGGAATGGAATAAGTGCACGAGTGATTGTCTCGTAATACTCATCATACAATCCAGCCTTAATCATAGCAAGGATGTATTTGTATTCCATGTGTAGGAATACGTTTTCTCTCTCTTGCCATCCTGGTGTAAACGCACGACATCTGCCATTTTCCATTGAGCAATCTTCAATAGAAGCTGATGTCTTGTACATTGCAAGTTTCTCGTCAAACAAGCCTGTCTGTTTAACCTTGTTAAAGATTTCTCTAGCCTCGTCTGTATCAATATATCCCATCATTCTAGCTGGACCTTCCAAGAAGTATGGAAGTGCCACAGTCTTGAATGCTTTAACCTTAGCCTTTGGAAGTCCGTAGTGACTAATTACAGGATTTCCATCTGCGTCTTTTACTTCGTCGAAGTCAGTTACTTCGTGAGTTAGGTATGTAGGAACGATTCCACCACCCATCTCTTTAGCCTTTTCGATACCCTTAGCAATCTTCTCGCTGAATGCCTTGAATATCTCAACTACTTCTTCCTTAGTGATGATACCTTCTTCGCCGCCGAAGTATAGTCTAGTCTTTTCACGGTAACCTTCTCTAATAGTTGCTACCTTATCCCAGTATTCGAAATCTGATAAGTTGCCAGCATTATACTCATCAAGAGCAGCTTTTACATCTCTTAGGTAACTTACGATTTCGATAGGCATTACGATGTCACCATCTGTACCAAAGTTGTCAACGATAAAGTCAACAAGTCTTTTCAACTCGAATGTCTCAGGTGTTCCTGAACCAAACAATCCTGGAAGACCGTTCATAGCGTCGTTCCAGCCTGGCTTTCCACCTTCCATTTCTACACCAATTCCGTCCACATCCAACTGTGCGAACTTAGAAAGTGCTAGTGTAATCATCTTAACAGCACATGTTGTGTAGTAAATCTCGTTGTCAGGTGTCTTCTTCCAGTTAGTAGCCCACTTATTAAATCCTTCGATGTTCTCTTTCTCTTCGTCTTCTACTTCCATGCCGTACTGACGAACATCGCCCTTTTTGTTGATTACATATTTCTCATCTCTTGGCACAACTGTAGCTACTGAGTCGTAGAACTTATAAGTTTTGTCGCCAAATAGCATTTCATCTTTTTTGTCTGGGAACACTGACAAGTAGTTATCTACTAAGTCCATGTTGTAATCCCAGTGATCACTCCAGTAGCCTTCGCCGAAACCTGCCTCGATATTCTGATCACAGTTATTTAGGATGTTTGCGATAAACTCGCCATCATCTACTGTTAAGTTGATTTGGTTTCTAGCAACTGTATTTGAAATCTGACCAGGTGTGAATGATCCTTCTACTATTTCAATAATCTTTGAAGCATCACCATCTATACACTGGTTTACATAATTTTTAACTTCATCCATCTTACCTTCAGTCACATTGAATAGACTTGGGCGAACCTCAAGTGGGTTGTAACCGTCAGCCTGGATTAGACTGAAGAAAGTTTTTACGTTAAAGTCTCCAACGTCTTTGTTGAAGAATACGTCATTTCTTCTGTTCTGTGAAACGTCACGGAAGTTACCATTACCCTGTGAGTAATACTCAGCAGCGATTGAGAAGAAGTTGTAATCTCTCTCAGGATCTCCGTGCTTTCTTGAGAACAAGTGAATGATTGATTTGTTTCCATCTTTATTTAAAACGTATGGATAACCACCACGTAGGAAGTTATCTAGGTAACACTGCTCGATGTACTGATCAAATGTGCCAGCTGCTGTAGTAGTCTTAACGTCTGAAGTGAAACTATCAGCCAACTCTTCAGCCTCTTCAAACTTCTTAGCAACATAACCGTCAGCCAAGAAATCTTTCGCCTTTGCATTGATCTGCTCTGGAGTACCAGCGTAACCGATAAATGTATCAAACTCTAATTTTTCATCTGCATCTAATGTTTCTTTGAAAGGTGTGAATCCACAAGGAACCTTGTTTGCGAAGCACTGTTCTTTGGCGAGGACTTCGTCCACTCCGCCCTCTTTAAACCTCTGTGCAGTCATAAGTGATAAATCATATCCATAAACTGTATCTACATCGTAAATAACGTCCTGAAGTTCATTATCTCTTATTGTTAGATAATAATAACCACCTTCTACATCTGACACCTCAGCTGAATCGCCTGTAGATGCTCTAAGTGTGTAGTAAGGAATCTTGTTATCAATATTCTTAATGTATGCCCAACTCTTGAACAAGTTTGACAACTCTTTAAACTCGCTGTTATTGATACCTGAAGTAATGATCTTTGGAAGACCATCAATAACTTCGATATCCATTGCTTTACCAGAAATGTTTTTAACGCTAACCTGACGCACCAATGCACCAATGCTCTCGTTAGGAAGAATGAAGTAGTTAACTTTTACTTCTATTCCAATAGCTTCGTTTCTTTCGATAACTTTGAAGCTGTTTTTGTTCATACGAATCTGGCGTTTAGCATCATCGTTGTATCCAAAGAATGGCTCGTAATACTTTCCGTCCACTCTTACAAATGTTCTAAAACCTTTAACCGTACAGTTTTCAAATGCTATGTTAGCTGTGTTGAATTCCATGATGGCATTGCCTTTATTATCAATACCAAAACTGTTCATTCCCTGACCTCTATTAGTGTAGAATGTCCACATTGGAATACCTTTTACACCAGCTAAACCTGGCAAGAAACTTGAAAATGCAGGTTTTCTGTCATAATCATCAATTACAAAAGTTTTTCCTTCGAGTCTGTATTGTTCCATTATTTATACGCTCACTTTCTAAAAAATTTACCCTTTAATAATAGGGTAAATCGAGGTCAATGTAAAGGTTGTTTTTATAGAAAATTGCATTCATATTTTGCTTCGCAAAATATTCATGTGTCGGTGCATTATAAACCAGAAAGAGCAGTTGATTCAACATCGCGCTAGCGCGATAACACAAAAACAAAAAAGCGAAGGATGAAAGTAACACTCTCATCCTTCGCTCTTTTATTCTTGTGTTCAACTGCTCTTACTGATACACCCTAACATATTCGAACTCAAGCTTATCTTGATATGTTTCGATATTTCCGTTAGTTGCAATCTTTGTCCAGTACTGAGGAGTAACTTCTCCACCTAATGTACCACCGATTGCACAGTTCATAATCAAGTAGAATGGATATTTATATGGCCATACTGACATATCATCTGTAGGTACTTCTTCTACAGTGAAGTCTGATGGATTATAAATACCTGTCTGCTTTCCATCAACTGTAAACTTGATGTATGTTGGATACCACTCAACTGCATATGTATGGAATGCTGTAGTAGCATCAGGAATCACTGAATCGTAATGTTTGTTTCCAGGACTTGATGGCTGTCCGTTGAACTTCTTCATATGAAGTGATTGAGGAATCCATGTCTTAGCTATCTGACTTGTAGTTTCAAATACATCAATCTCACCACATTGTGGCCATCCGCCACCAGCACCTGTTCCTAGCATCCAGCCTGCAGCCCATGTTCCACGGCCCTTAGGCATCTTTGCTCTGAATTCAAATTTGCCATATGTGAACTGATCAAAGCTCTTATCAGTATCTGTATCCTTTGTCCAAACCTTTGTTGAATAATATGAATCATCAACTGGTTTTTTAGTTACAGTATTGTAATCAAACTGTGGCTTGATAATGAATTTGCCATCTTTAACTTCTGAGTATGCTAGCTGGTAATTTTGAAGTTCGTTGTTACCATATCCTCCAGCACCTGTAGCGCCTTCATTATTCCACTTAGTCATATCAAGTGAATCGCCTTCAAACTCATCATTCCAGATAAGTTTCCAAGTCTTAGCATAAGCGATGTTTGAGTAATCATCACTTAGGATGTTCTTATTACCATAAGCAATAACTTTATAGTAATAATATTTTCCAAGTGCTAGACCAGTGTTTGTATATGTAGTAGTTTTCACTGTTGCAATCTTAGCATATGCACCGTTTCTAGAAGTTGAACGATATACATAATATCCGTTTGCACCTTTAGCTTTAGACCATGCTAACTTTGCACTAGTAGTACTAGCCAATGCTACTTTTAATCCTGTTGGAACCTTAGGTCTAACAGTAACTTTAACCTTTTTACTCTTTTTCTTTACCTTAACTTTGATAGTAGTCTTGCCAACTTTCATACCTTTTACAGTAATCTTAGTTTGCTTCTTACCTTTTTTAGTCTTAGTAATTTTAGCAACTTTCTTACTAGCTGATTTAGCTGTTGCTTTTCCTTTAACGATTATTGTTTCTTTCGATCCAATATCGAAATCTAATTTTTTACCCACGATAATTTTTACTCCTGCTTGAGTTTTTGTAGGCGCTTGCACTATGCAAAGTGACATTACTAATGCTATAGAAAGCACTACTGAAATAATTTTTCTATATGTCTTCATAATGCACCTCTCTTTCTTTATTGATATACTCTGATCCAATCATAGTATAGATAGTCTTCGTAATAACCAATATCTCCTTCTTGTTTAACCTTTGTCCAGAACTCTGGTGTAACCTGTCCACCTAGCACTCCACCAATAGCACAGTTAACTATTAGATAGAATGGCTGGCAATATGGCCAAACAGTTAAGTCTTGGTTTCCTCTTCCTTCCACTACAAAGTTATCTGGGTTGTAATTTCCTGTTGCCTGTCCGTCAATAGTAAATGTAATGTCATAATCTGTCCAAATTACTCCGTATGTATGATAAGCAGATGTAGCTGTGGTTACTGTAGTATCAAAGTGCTTGTTCGCCGATGAACCTGCCATACCGTTAAACTTCTTACAGTGAAGTGATTGTGGTATAGTCTGTTTCAATCTTGAACTTGTAGTCTCGAATACATCGATCTCACCACAGTTTGGCCAAACTTTATTTTTACCTAAAGCCCAACCAGCTGTCCATGTACCAACACCTTTTGCCTGTTTAACTCTAAATTCTAGTTTTCCATATTTAAAATCAAACTTGCCTTTAGTGTTCATTCTTCCTGAATAGTATGACTCTGGTACACACTGTTCAGCATCTTCATCATACTGGAATTCATTTTTGATTATTAGTTTGCCATCTTTAACGATATTGTTTTCTGGACGATAATACTGTAACTCACGGTTACCCCAACCACCGTCGCCGATATCGTAATTCCAAACTTTTTCGTTTACTTTGTTTCCATTAAATTCATCACTCCAGATCTGCTTCCATGTTCTCACGTAAACTGGATTAGAAAGATCTTCACTCTTAATCTTCTTTTTGCCGTAGGCTTGAATCTTATAGTAATAGAATTTTCCTTTTGCCAATGTAGGATCTGAGTAAGATGTTCCTTTTACACT
>CADBBS010000098.1 GCA_902793045.1 uncultured Lachnospiraceae bacterium | reverse complement strand
AACAATGGGTAATAACACCCATGCTCCCCCGTAAATCATGGCAACTATCTCTCCAAGTAACAAGGCCAAAAACAAATTTAAAATTGGCCGTTTGATAATTGCACCTCTTTCTTTATTCTGTTTCTACTATATCCAAATTTCTGATTAGTGGTTCGCTAAGCGAAATCTTCTTGTGGTACATAATGTCGGAATCTCTATTCACCGTAATCTGCACTTCGTGAATATCATTTAGTTCGCAAAGCGAGTTTACAATTGAGTAAATACAAACTTCATCTAGTACACCACTTCGCTCTCTCAAGAATGAATCGTCAAAGTCCACATAACAAATATTATTTGACGTGGAAACACTGCGCAATCTAACATTCTTATTTAGAGTAGCTGTGTATCCGTCTTTGTCTGGACCGCTAATCAATTTTCTTACGATAAACTCTTCTTTTGACTTATTTCCGTAGTTTGCATTTTTAAGCTCGTACTTCTTTAATTTGGCCCCCTCATCATTTCCAAAGTAAAGCAAGAAATCGGCTCTTGCAAACTGGTCGTCGCCACCGCGTAGCATTGATACAAAACTGGACGCATTCATGATGCCCATTCTTGAACCTGCCACCTTCTCGTAAGGTTTATCTTCCACAGTAAATGCTATACCATCTACCGCGTTTATCTGAATTAATGTGAGAACAACTGCTGCTCTACACATTACTTCTCTCTGGTTTTCAAGTTGATTGTACTCACTGTTAAAATCAACTGTAATTATTCCATTTTCTAGTTTAAATCCATTGACAATTACGTTTTCTGGAACTGCCGCCTTATCACCTTTGTCGTCACCGTCTTTTGACAAAGCATCCAAAAGATCTGTTATCTGGCTGTTAGCATTATCTGATTTAACCCTGTACTCTTCTTTGTTAAGATCATCCCCAGCCTTGTTGATAAAATAGACAAACATACCAGACGTCTGCTCTTTTTCAGCTTCGCCGCAGCCGAAAAGAGAAATCGTCAAAGAAAGTATCAATATTAAACTTAGAATTCTTCTAATCTTCATAATTACTCTTCAATATATTTTAGAGGTATACGCACTGTAAATGTAGTGCCCTCTTCCTCTTTACTGTGAACACCGATAGAACCGTGGTGTCTCTTAACAATCTCCTTAGTAATAGCAAGTCCAAGTCCAGAACCGCCAGTCTCTCTTGCTCTAGCCTTATCCACACGGAAGAAGCGCTCAAACACTCTGTCTTGGTCTTCTTCTGGAATACCAATACCAGTATCTTGTACTTTGAAGTAGAAATACTGATGGTCGGCATTAAGGCTGACTGTAACTGTTCCATCCACCTGGTTATATTTGATAGCATTCTCAACTAAATTTGTAACAACCCTGGCAAACTTAAGCTCGTCCACATCTGCAATGATAGGACGGAAACTCTCGTATACCACCTCGATATTTTTCTCCTCAGCAATAGGCTTAACAGTCTTAAGCACTGACTCTAAAACATCATTTATATTTACTTGAGAAATGTTAATCTCATTTTCTACATTTTCTGTATTCACAAGTTCGAGAAGGTCGTTAATAATCTGGCTCTCACGCTCGATCTCGTTTGAGATATCAACCAAGAACTCTTGATACATTTCTTCAGGCGCACCCTCTGCACCTACCAAAGAATCTGCAAGCACCTTCATCGAAGTAATAGGCGTCTTTAATTCGTGAGACACGTTCGATACAAAGTCATCTCGTTTCTTCTGCTCTGCATAGAAGTTATCTATCATTGTATTGAAATCACTAAGAATCTGTTTAACCTCAGTGTAATCCTTAATCTCATCCAAGTTTTCCACACCTCTTCGCAATATATACCACTCGCCTTACATCGCTTCTATAGTTTGAAATATTTGCTGTGGAATAGTTAGTGCAAAGTACACCTACAGTCTTCTTTATAGAGCCCTCTTCCACTGTGGTAATAGTAGCAACTAGTGGAATTGAAAACTCGATATACTCTAAGTCTTTGTTTTCTTCCATCACATCTTCGCCCTTCAAAGCCTTGAAGACGTTTTTAGAAATACTAGTGTTTCCAATATCTTCACTCTTTGAGTCTTCACGAATAATACATGCCGTGTCAATTATCTGGATACGCGCATCAAACTCGTTCGACAAAAGATTAATCTGCGCATTCACTGCCTCAGATTCCTTTTTGTCCAAGTAGCCGCTACTAATAATATTGTTTTTAAGCATTACATTGTTAGACTTGTACTCTTCTAGACGGTTATTGTAATACTTAGAAGTTGACACATTAAGAAATATTGTGCCTATCACAAGAATAGGCACAATAATAACAATCAATGTAACAACGAATATCGAAAATTCGAAGCTCTTTATGTAATTTAAAATTAAATCAAGCTTTTTATTTTTCATCTAATTATCCTTGAAAATAATATCCCATTCCCCACTTAGTCTGAATGTATGTAGGTTTAGCTGGATTCTCCTCAATCTTTTCTCTTAGTCTTCTAATGTTAACATCTACTGTTCTAGCATCACCTGGATAGTGTGAACCCCAAATAATATTTAAAAGATCTTCTCTTGAGTAAAGCTTTCCAGGATGCTCCGCTAGTAGTTTTAAGATATCAAACTCTTTAACTGTAAGTCTAATCTCTTCATCTTTTATATAAAGTCTCTTAGCTTCTACTTCTAGTCTTAAGTCGCCTGCTTCTATTACTTTGGCGGTCTCTTCCACTTGAACCTTCTTCTTATTACGTCTAGTGATTGCCTTAATTCTAGCTTTAACCTCTAATATATTGAATGGCTTTGTGATGTAGTCATCTGCACCGTACTCAAGACCAAGGATTTTATCCATGTCTTCGCCCTTCGCAGTAAGCATCACAATTGGCACATCTGAAAACTCTCGCACTTGCTGACAAACCTCGTAACCGTCAAAGACAGGCAGCATCAAATCAAGCAAAATGATATCGTACTCATTTTCCTTCGCTAGGTCTACAGCTTCCTGGCCATCGTAAGCACAGTCCACTTCATAACCTTCCTGCTCAAGATTAAACTTAAGTCCTTTCACGATTAATTTTTCATCATCAACTACTAAAGCTCTCATATTTTTCTCCTAATCTACGCAAATCTGTGATTTGATATTATTAAATGTGGCATCTCCTATTCCAGAAACATTTTTTATATCTTCCGGTTTAGAAAAATTCCCATTTTGCGTGCGATATTCCACTATTGCTTTCGCTCTAACTTCGCCAATCCCCGACAAAGTCTGCAGTTCCTCAGCAGTGGCTGTATTTATATTTATTAAACCTGATTGGTTTGATCCACCCTGGCTTTCATTAGGTGAACTGCTAGATGATTTCTTTTTCTTAAGTTTCTTAAATTCCTTTTTTGAAATCACCCTGATTTGCTGTCCGTCTTTTACGGTATCAGCTAGGTTTAAATAATCGGTCTGTGCATTTTTGGTCATGCCACCGGCTTTCTCAATGACATTGTAAAGCCTCGTACCTTCTGGAACTTTCACAATTCCTGGAGCGTTCACCTCGCCCACTACGTGTACAAAAATATCTCCGCTACTTTTCGTCTCCTCCAAAGAAGATTTCGGCTTTGTATCGTCTAGAGATATCTTTTTAGACTTACTTCCACAGCCCATTAATACTAGGGATATCGCAATCCCAATAATTAATAATAAAATATTCTTTTTTAACATTCCTACTCCTTTCGGAGTTCCCTGCGAATGCTATTTTCATTGTACTCTAAAAAATATTACTATTCAATAACAAAATTGACAATTTTCTAACAAATATTAATTATTATTGTTTGCAACAAAAAAGAGCAGCTGCGCCTTGCAACTGCCCTTGTAAATACTGTTATTATAGATCTTCTTTCTCAGGTAAGATTGAATATGCAATGTTCATTGAGTGATCTCCCACTCTCTCCAAACCTACTACTAGGTCAGTAAAGATTAGACCTGACTCAATACTACATTTTTCTTCTGCCATTCTCTTAACGTGATGTTCTTGATAATCGATTTCCATTTTGTCGATAGCTGCTTCTTTGTCTTCCAACTCTGCGAAACGTGTATTGTCCATTGTCAGGAATACTTCAATACAGTTATCGTATAACTCAAGAACACTAGTATACATATGCTTGATTTCTTTTGTGCCTTCTTCTGAGAAAGTAATATTCTTTTTCTCTTCCTTCCAAGCATCGTTGATAAAGTTTACAGCATAATCACCAATACGCTCAATATCGATTACTACGTGGAACAATCCACCTAATCTGTTTCTATCGGCGATAGGCAAGTCATATCTATTGGCCTTTACCATATACTCAGTAATCTTATGACTCAAGTAATCAATATACTCTTCTCTCTCAAGAATTTCTTCTGATTTCTTTCTATCGTTATTGAGAAGCGCTTCCATTGATCCGACAAAGTTCCTACGAACTTTCTTAGACATACGCTCAATCTCTGAGACAATCTCTACGATAGCTGTAGCTGGCACTGCTGTACCTGACTCATCGATGTACTTAAGTGTTCTCTCTTCTTCGTCTTCGTCGTCGGCGCTCTTTCTCTTATGAATAACCTTCTTCGACAAAGCAATAAGTGGATTTGCAACAAATAAACCAACCACACAAATGATAAGTTTAAATATAGTATCGGCATTCGCCACAAAACGTTTGTGACCATGACTTATGCTCTCGATAAATCCAATGATTTCTTTTCCAAAGAACGCAAGTATTACTCCCAAAACCGCAAGTCCAACTACGTTAAACATTAGATAAACAAACGCTGTTCTCTTTGCATTTCTGTTCGCATGAAGTGATGCGATAACAGCTGGAGTACACGCACCTACATATGCACCTATAATAAAGAATAAACATGTAGTGTGTGTTAATAACTGATGTTCTTTTCCATTAGTTACTACTGTAATATCAGCTAACAATACTAGTGTACTTACTGTGACTGATGAACTTTGAACAAGTGATGTTATTACAAGTCCAATTAAAATAGCAAGAATTGGATTACTCATAACTGTAGCTGCGTTTTGAACTACCTCGTACTGTGCAAGAGTCTGCAAAGAATCTGTCATCAAACTGATTCCTAAGAATAATGCACCAAATCCAAACACGATAGCTGCTATTCTCTTAACTAACGGTCTTTTTACAAATGTAATGATAGCTGCACCCACAAAGATAATAATAGGTGCGACAGCTGTTAGTTTTAATGAAACTAACTGTGATGTAATCGATGTACCAATATTGGCACCAAGTGTTAGACCAACTGATCTTTCAAGCGTTAATAGTCCAGAGTTTACAAATCCTACTTCCATTACTGTAGTAGCACCTGATGACTGGATGAACGCTGTAAACACTGTACCTACTAAGATTCCAATGAATCTGTTCTTAGTACATTTGTCCAACACACTTCTTAGTTTTTGACCTGCAGCCTGTTGTAAGTTTTCACTCATATACTTCATTCCGAATAGGAATAAAGCTAGACCGCTAAGCAAACTAAAAATGTAAGGTATCATATCTGCTTTCATTCGGTTTCTCCTCTATAAATCTAATAAACGCGAAATCTATTAAATTTTATCATATTGATATTTCATTTTTCAATGTTTTTTTAAAAAAATATAGACAAAAATAATGATGAGCTCGCTAGAAAAGTCGCTCGCTCAAACATTATTTTTGTCTTTACTATTAAATAAGTATTGAAAAATGAAATCAATAATAAAAGTTAATTTTTTACTCCTTATCGTCCAAATTCTTCTTATTGCTTAGTGGGCCATCCTCATCTGTATCGTCCTTTAAAGCCTTAAAAGATAAAAAGATTTTTGCTCTTTGGTCCATCGGCATTTTTGCCCTTTTTCTCTTGCTAGGCTTTCTTGTTTTATACTCTTTATCCATCATGCCTTGTGCCCTCCTATCTGCTCATTTCTATCTTTCATAGTAGCATTCTCCTGAAGGTCAGTTCCTCTTAAGATAGCATTCTTTCCATATCTCTTCTTTATCTTTATGGCAGCCTCTTGAATCTTTCGCTCTCTGTCAGACTCTTCTGGGTCTGTGAAAATATCGTACTGTCTAAACTGCTCTTTGGATACTTTGCCGAAGAATAGTCCAAGCCTTCTAACAGGAATCTTTGAATCAACCATATTTCGATAAACCGTCTCTATTTCCTTTGACAGCATCAGATATGAATTAGACGGCTCCTGCAAAGTAAAGCTTTGACGAATCATTCTTGCATCATAAAGGTTAGAATAGCCAACTATTACTGTAACAGTTTTAGTCACCAATCTTTGCTCTACTAATTCCAAGCACAAAACATCAGCCATTTCCTTCATTACAATAAGCGCATCCTCGAAAGAATAATCCACCGGCAAAATCTGTGTATGGGAAATACTATTGGCCTTTGGCTTGTAATTTTTTATATCTTTTATCTGCACTGGCTCTTCGCCCCAGGCATGGTCTATTAATATCTCTGCATTTACACCGAAAATATTGTAAATCAAATCCTCATCTGCTTTGGCAATTTCTTCCATAGTGGTGATTCCATACTTTGCAAATCTCTTAGCTGTTCCAGGACCTATTCCCCAAAAGTCCGTAAGAGGTTTATGGCGCCAAAGGTTTTCTTTAAACATATCTTCACACAGAACTCCCACTCTATCTGGCGCATGCTTAGCTGTAACATCTAGCGCAATCTTTGCTAGATAAAGGTTTGTTCCAACACCACACGTTGCCATAATACCAGTCTGCGCCAAAACTTCATCCATAAGCATCATTCCAATTCGCTTTGCGCCGAGCAAGTTCTTTGCAATCTGCTTTTCATTTTCATCTAAATCATCTCTATCATAAAATCTTCTAGTGATTTCATCAGCATCTTCTGTCAAAGCTTCTTCAGAATCTAAGTGATAGAGTTTAGTGTAGTTTGTTACATCTATAAAAACCTCATCCACCGAGTAAACGTGAATGTCTTCTTCTGAGAAATACTTAAGATAAATATTATATATTTCCATAGAGTAATCCATATAGAGTTTCATTCTAGGAGGAGCCATTATGTAGTCTACTCCTTTTGGAATCTCAAATACTCTACATCTATTCTTAATACCTAGGGCTTTCATGGCAGGAGTAATCGCCAGACAAATGGTTTTGTCTGTTCTAGTTGGATCCGCGACTACTAGATTGGTAGTCATTGGATCCAAGCCACGTTCTACACATTCGACTGATGCGTAGAAAGACTTTAGGTCTATGCAAATGTAACTGCGATCCTCTTTCATTTCCCCTCCGAACATTTGTTCTTTTATATTATACTTT
>CADBBS010000097.1 GCA_902793045.1 uncultured Lachnospiraceae bacterium | reverse complement strand
TACTATGGAAGTAGATTATGTAAGGGTATATCAGAAGCCTGAAGAAGTTACTACTAAGTATGATGGACCAACTATTATAATCACAGAAGATTCTATTGATAGATATGTTGGAGGATGGAACTCCTTCTTTGGAAGCAGTATTGGTTGGATTCCAGCGACAGGTAACTTTAAATATAAGGAAAAATATGCTGACGGATATACAATAGATATTACAAATGTCGGAAATGTGCAAAATGATTCGGCATGGGCTATTCAGGGTAATCTCGAAAAGATACCATTTAGAACCGGAGCCACGTATACATACAAGTGCACTTTATTCTCGAGCGTAGATAAACGAGTATATGTGAAGGTGGCAGATGGTAGTGAAGGAGAACTAGGTGGAGGCATTGTTCAATTGAGGGCAAATACGCCGTACTACTATGAAACAACGGTAGACATCCCTGAAGATTTTGATAGTAGAGGACGGCGGCCAGCTTAGCGTAGGAGTGAAAGATGTTTCGTTTGTTACAACAACATCTATTCCTGATCCAGCATATACAACAACACCTGGACCATCTACTTCTAAAGCTCCAGTAGTTACTACAAAGTCAGCAACTCCTTCTAAGAAGGTTTCGCCAGAGAAGAATGCAACAGTGAAACTTGGCAAGACTAAGATTAAGAAGGTTAAAAGAGCAAAGAGATCTCTTAAGTTCAAACTAAAGAAGATTAAAGGTGCTAGCGGTTATCAGATTAGATATTCAGATAACAAGAAGTTCGACGGTTACTGGCAGAAGAAAGTTAAAAAGACAAAAGTTAAACTAAAGAAACTTGATAGAAAAACTAAGTATTATATCAAGGCTAGAGCATTTAAGAAAACAGGCAATGTTTATACATACGGAAAATTCAGTAAACGCAAAAAAGCCAAGACGAAATAATCTGATTTTTCATTCAAAATATTCCTAAAAACGACCACGGCGAGTACTGATGTTGGTTCGAATTATTCGGACTAATGTTGGAAAATGCCGTGGTTGTTTTTGTGTGAAGATTTGGTAGAATTGTATCCTAAGAGGGTTTATGAGAAAAGTAAAAAATGCTGTATTGCTTTTACTATATACAACTATAATAGGCGGAATAGTGGGAGCAATCATATGGGCATTCTTGAGACTTATGAATATTGGAATAAACTTTGTTTGGAAATATATTCCGGGCAAGTTTGATATACCGTTCTATACAATTATCGTTTGTGTAGTCGGAGCATTTTTAATTGGATTATATAAACGTAAATTTGGAGATTACCCAGAAGAACTCCAAGTAGTTTTAGGTAAAGTAAAAAAGAATGGTGGTTATCCTTATAAAAATGTATTCTCAATATTAGGTTCTGCGTTATTCCCATTAATTCTTGGAGCAAGCGTGGGTCCAGAGGCAGGACTTACTGGAGTGATAGCAGGTCTTTGTACTTGGATCGGAGATAAACTTAAAAAATATATCCACACAGTAGAAGAACTAAATATGATTGGTATCAGCGCGACATTAGGAACTATATTTAAGTCACCTATGTTTGGTTTTGTTGAACCATTGGAAGATGAGAGAAAAACTGTTATTCCAAAGAAACCAAAAGTGTTTTTATATTTAGTTGCAGCATGCAGTTCGTTTGGTGGTTTTTGGATACTTGGAAAACTATTTGGCTCAGGATCAGGAATATATTCATTTGGATTTGAAAAGATTAGGTTAACAGATGTCTGGTATGTGATACCATTCAGCTTGATTGGAATAATAGGTGGTTTGCTTTATCTAGCATCACATAAACTTGCTAAACTGATCGCCAAAAAGTTCAAGAAATATGTTTTGATTAGATGCGTGGTAGGCGGAGTCATTTTAGGAGTTATGGGGACATTACTTCCTTTGACAATGTTTTCTGGCGAACATCAGATGGAAGAGATTGCAAAAAGAGGAACGGAGATTGGTGTATGGGCATTAATTTTTGTGGCTGTTATAAAAATAATTTTAACTACTATTTGTATAGAGTCTGGTCTTAAAGGCGGACATTTCTTCCCAATCATATTCTCTGGAGTGTGTTTAGGATACGCGTTTGGAACAGTTTTTGGAATAAGTGTTGTGTTCGCGATGACTATAGTAACTACGGCATTGGTTGGTTTTACTTTAAAGAAACCATTAGCCACAGTTTTACTTTTGATGATAGTTTTTCCGCTTCAGTATATTCCGCTAATGCTTGCAGCAGCATTATTTGTTAGAATAATACCATTGCCAAGTATTATAAAAACAGACGATTAATAATAATTAATAAGGAGTTATAGTTAAATATGAAATACGTATATAGAAATACAAAAGAAGATTATGTGGAGTTTAATATGGTTGTGTCCAGCAATACAAAACCGGGGAAGAGAAATATGTTTATTAATAGAATGATAATGCCGATATTGTTCTATATATTTGTTATGGCGGGAATAATATTGCATGTAACAGAAATACACTTTTTTAAAATATCAGATTTGATTTATTATGTTTTGTTTGCATTGTTAGCAATTTTTTGGTTTTTTTATTATCCATATTTGGTAAAGCGTTCTATGAGTAAAAACCTTGATAAAATGTCTAAACAAGGAAAAATGCCTTATAATAAAGAATTATCTATAGAACTTTTGGATGATAAAATTATAGAAAATTCAGAGATGAGTCAGGTTGTATTACCATATACAGAAGTTTATAAGATAATAAAAACTGAAAATTTAATAATTGTTATGAATAGTGTTGTGAGCGGTTTTATTGTTCCTATTAGATGCTTAAATGGAGACGAAAAAAAAGTCCTTGAATTTCTTAAAGAGAAGGGTTGTAAAATAATTCGCAGTTAATACTGGCTTTGAGGCGGATGCCATAGATTCGCTAGATGAGTTAGAAGAGTTGGTTGAGACTGCAGGTGGAAAAGTAGTTGGTCGTGTGATTCAAAACATAGACCATATTAATAATGCGCTATACATCGGCAGTGGCAAAGTGGAAGAGTTAAAGGATTTGATTTGGGAAACTGAGGCTGATGGTATAGTGTGTGATGATGAGTTATCTCCAAATCAATTTAAAAATTTAGAAGATGAACTAAATGTCAAAGTGATGGACAGAACGCTTTTGATTTTAGATATCTTTGCAGGGCGCGCCAAAAGTGCTGAAGGTAAAATTCAAGTAGAACTTGCTCAGCTTCGTTATAGATCAACTAGACTTATTGGAATGCAGAACTTAACCCGACAGGGTGGTGGTATTGGAACTAGAGGTCCTGGTGAGAAAAAGTTGGAAGTAGATAGACGTGTAATTCGTGATAGAATCTCTCAACTTAGAAAAGAAGTTGCGGATATGGAAGCACACCGTGATGTGACTAGAGCAAAGCGTCAGTCTAATCCTTTGCCGGTGGTGGCTATTGTTGGATATACGAATGCTGGAAAGTCTACATTGCTAAATACTTTGACAAAAGCGGAAGTGTTAGAAGAAGATAAGTTGTTTGCGACACTTGATCCAACTACTAGAAACTATAAGTTGGATTCAGGAGAAGAAGTGCTACTTACTGACACAGTTGGATTTATTAGAAAACTTCCTCACCATTTAATTGATGCGTTTAAGAGTACATTAGAGGAAGCAAAGTATTCAGACATTATTATTCATGTTGTGGATTGCTCAAATCCAGCTATGGATAAAAATATCAAGGCTGTATATGAGACCCTTCGTGAACTAGAAGTCACAGATAAAACAATCATTACGGTATTTAATAAGATTGATAAACTAGATGAGATTCCAGTCCTAAAAGATGAGAATGCTGACTATGTAGTGCAGGCTGCTATTAAAAAAGGTGAAGGACTAAATTTGATAGACGAAGCGCTAGAGAAAGCTATACAAGAAATGAGAGTCTATATAGAAAAAGTTATTCCTTATTCCGATGGAGGGGAAGTAAATAGAATTAGAAAGTATGGACAACTTATAAGTGAAGAGTACAGTGAAGATGGAATATTGGTAAAAGCATATGTTCCAAAATTTATGGCATAAGAAAAGGTTTTGCGAGATGCAAAACCTTTTTATTTTATAACAAATCACTTAGTTTCTTACTATAGAAGTAATCATGGACCATTCCGTCAAATTCCTCCCACATTGGAAGTGTCTGACAAATCTTCTTTCTAGGACAATCATATTTTTTGTCCGCAATACATGCGACAGAAGCAAGAGGACCCTCGGTGCTTTCAAGTATTTCACCAACTATATATTCATCAGGGTTCTTTATAAGTTTATATCCGCCGCCTTTGCCGGAAGATCCTTTTATAAGTTTAGCGGAAACTAAATCTTTGACGATGGCCTCTAAATATTTCTTAGAAATCATTTGTCTTTCAGCAATATCTTTTAGTGGAACATTCTTTTCATCTTTATGTTCCGACAAATCAATCATTACTCGAACTGCATATCTGCCTTTGGTCGAAATCATTATCATATGTCCTTTCATAAGCCTTAAAATCCTCACTTTCACTATATCATAAGATTAAAAATTGTGTATAAAAAACTTTTTAAAAAAGTTTTAAAAACCTATTGACTTAGTAGGTAAATAACTATATAATACATCTAAATATTTTTCAAGAGGTATTTTGAAAAACATTAAAAAAGGAGAAAGGCTATGAAGGTATACGCCGATAACGCAGCTACTACAAAGATAAGTGATGCTGCTTTAGAAAAACTAAATAGCGTAATGAAAGACACTTTTGGCAATCCATCTAGTCTTTACAAGGTTGGACAAAATGCCAAGAAAGTATTAGAGGATAGTAGAGAAGAGATAGCTGCTTTGATCGGGGCTTCGCCAAAGGAAATATTCTTTTCATCAGGTGGAAGTGAATCTGATAACTGGGCAATTATTTCTGCTGCAGAGATTGGAAAGAGAGAAGGCAAGAAACATATCATCTCTACAAAGATTGAACATCATGCAGTTTTACATACATTAGAGAAACTAGAAAAAGAAGGCTTTGAAATAACTTTACTAGATGTATATGAAAACGGCATTATAAAATTAGAAGATCTTGAAAATAGCATACGAGAAGATACTTGCTTAGTTACAATTATGTATGCGAACAATGAGATTGGCACAGTTCAGCCAATAAACAAAATCGGTAGAATTTGCAGAAAACACAATGTATTATTCCACACAGATGCTGTACAAGCTATTGGTCATATACCAATCAGTGTAGGAATTGATAATATTGATATGCTTTCTGCATCTGCACATAAATTTCATGGACCAAAGGGAATAGGCTTTCTATATGTTAAGCAGGGAATAAACCTAACTAACTTAATAGAAGGCGGAGCACAGGAGAGAGGCAAAAGAGCAGGAACTGAAAATGTGCCAGCTATTGCATCTATGACTGTAGCTCTCAATGAGTCTTTGAAAAATGTGGAGGATACTCGAATGCGACTTATGTCGCTTAGAGATAGATTAATAAAGAAGTTGAGAATGATTCCTCATTCTGCACTGAATGGAAATGAAGTCTGTAGACTCCCAGGAAACGTTAATTTTTGTTTTGAAGGAATAGAAGGTGAGTCATTGCTTCTCCTACTTGATGAGAAAGGCATTAGCGCTTCATCAGGCAGTGCTTGTACATCGGGTTCGCTAGATCCTAGTCATGTGCTTCTAGCAATAGGAAGAGTGCACGATGTGGCCCATGGTTCTCTTAGAATAAGTCTAGGAGAGGATGCCACTAAAGAAGAGGTGGACTATATTGCAGAATGCGTGGAGGAAGTGGTAGAAAAACTCAGAAGTTTTTCACCGGTCTGGCGCGATTTGATGGAAGGAAAGAGAGAATTCATTTTGTAATTTGAAAAGAAGGTACCCGCAAACATAAACCGAAAGGAGATATGGTTTTAACCATAGAAAAATAAATGGCACTTTATAGTGAAAAAGTAATGGATCATTTTCTAAATCCTAGAAATGTAGGAGTGATAGAAGATGCAGACGGAATAGGAGAAGTTGGGAACGCTAAGTGCGGCGATATCATGAAGATTTATCTTAAGATAAAAGATGGTATTGTGGAGGACGTAAAGTTTGAAACATTTGGATGTGGCAGCGCGATAGCTTCCAGCTCTATGGCTACAGAGTTAATCAAGGGTAAGCCATTAGAAGAGGTGAAGGAACTTACTAACAAAGCAGTAACAGAAGCTTTGGACGGACTTCCTGCACACAAACTTCATTGTTCAGTTTTAGCTGAAGAAGCTATTCAGAACGCATTAGATGATTATTACAGTAAACAAAAATAAAATTTTAAAAATAAGGAGATTAATAAAATGAGTGATTATAAATTTGAAACATTACAGTTACACGTAGGTCAGGAACAGGCAGATCCAGCAACGGATTCTAGAGCAGTTCCTATATATCAAACAACAGCATATGTTTTCCATGACAGTAAGCATGCAGCTGACAGATTTGGGCTAGCTGATCCTGGAAACATTTACGGTAGATTAACAAACTCTACACAGGGTGTGTTAGAAGAGAGAGTAGCTGCCCTAGAAGGCGGAAGTGCTGCACTAGCAGTATCTTCAGGTGCTGCAGCTATTAGTTACACTATCCAGGCTTTGGCTGCAAATGGCGGTCATATCGTGGCTCAGAAGAGTATTTACGGTGGTACATACAACCTTTTGGCGCACACACTTCCACAGTACGATATAAGCACAACATTTGTAGATATCCACAATCTAGAGGAAGTGGAGAACGCTATAGAGGATAATACTAGAGCTATCTTTATCGAGACATTAGGAAATCCAAACAGTGATATTCCTGACATCGATGCTCTAGCAGAAATTGCGCACAAAAACAATATCCCATTAGTAATTGATAATACTTTTGGTACACCATATTTAATCAGACCATTTGAGCATGGCGCTGATATCGTAGTTCATTCTGCGACAAAGTTCTTAGGTGGACACGGAACTACATTGGGTGGAATTATTGTTGAGTCTGGAAAATTTGATTACAAGGCAGCTGGTAAGTTCCCTAACATTGCGGACCCTAACCCAAGTTATCATGGAGTATCTTTCTATGATGCAGTAGGACCAGCAGCATTTGTTACTTACATTAGAGCAATCTTGCTTCGTGATACTGGAGCAGCAATCTCACCTTTCAATGCATTCTTGCTACTGCAGGGAATTGAGACATTGTCTCTAAGAGTAGAAAGACATGCAGAAAACACAAAGAAAGTGGTTGAGTATTTAAGCAACCATCCACAGGTAGAGCATGTGAATCATCCATCTTTGGAGAATCATCCAAACAACGAACTATACAAGAAATATTTCCCTAACGGTGGTGGTTCGATATTTACATTTGACATTAAAGGCGGACAGGAAGAAGCATGGAAGTTTATAGACAACTTAAAGATCTTCTCACTACTTGCAAACGTAGCGGATCTTAAGAGTCTTGTAATTCATCCAGCATCTACTACACACTCACAGTTAACAACTGAGGAGTTGGCAGATATTGGAATAACAGGAAGCACAATTCGTCTTTCTATTGGTACTGAGAATATCGACGATATTATCGGTGATCTAGAAAACGGATTTGCTGCAATAAAATAATAGTGTATAATTAATCGAAGAGAGGTAAAGAAAAATGGCGAATATATATAAAGGAACACTTGGACTAATCGGAAACACTCCATTAGTTGAAGTGACAAACATTGAAAAAGATTTGGGATTAGAGGCTAAGATTTTAGTTAAACTAGAGTACTTTAATCCAGCAGGAAGCGTTAAAGATAGAATTGCGAAAGCAATGTTAGATGACGCAGAAGAACAAGGTAAATTAAAAGAAGGTTCAGTTATTATTGAGCCTACATCAGGAAACACTGGTATTGGTTTAGCAGCTATTGCTGCGGCAAAGGGTTATAGAATAATCCTTACAATGCCTGACACTATGAGTGTTGAGAGAAGAAACATCTTAAAAGCTTACGGCGCAGAATTAGTATTGACTGACGGCGCTAACGGAATGAAGGGTGCTATTGCAAAGGCGCAGGAACTAGCTGATGAAATTCCAAACAGCTTCATTCCTGGACAGTTTGTAAACCCAGCAAATCCAAAGATTCACAAAGCTACTACAGGTCCTGAAATCTATAAGGATACTGACGGTGATGTTGATATCTTTATCGCAGGCGTTGGTACTGGTGGAACAGTAACTGGTGTTGGAGAATACTTGAAGGAGCAGAACCCTGACATTAAGGTGGTAGCTCTAGAGCCAGAAGATTCACCTGTTTTATCTGAAGGAAAAGCAGGTCCACATAAGATTCAAGGTATCGGTGCTGGATTTGTGCCAGACGTTTTAAACACAGATGTCTTTGACGAAGTCTTTAAGGCACCAAACGAGAAAGCTTTTGAGACAGCTAAGTATTTGGCTAAGAAGGAAGGTATCTCAGTTGGTATTTCATCTGGAGCCGCATTATACGGAGCAATAGAACTTGCGAAGAGACCTGAAAACAAAGGCAAAACAATAGTGGCGTTGCTACCAGATAGTGGCGATAGATATTACTCAACAGCATTATTTACAGAAGAATAA
>CADBBS010000096.1 GCA_902793045.1 uncultured Lachnospiraceae bacterium | reverse complement strand
AATCTCATACTTCATTTCTTGTGCATCTGGGTTTTTAGCAGCAATAACAATCTCTGTTGCTTCCTCTCCCACTTTCTTTAGAATCTTATCAATTCCTTTTTCGAACAAGTAATTAGTGTATGAACCTTCTTTAGGGTTTTCTTTTCGATCTAAAATTACATTGTAGACTTCTTCGAAAACCTTCATCGGATTTGTATTATCAATTTCACTCTCGATAATGTCATTAAAGAAACAACTCTCTGCTCCAGTGTGACAAGCAACACCAACTTGATATACTTTAGCGAGCAATGTGTCTTTGTCGCAGTCGGCATAAAGTTCCTTCACATATTGGAAGTGTCCTGAAGTCTCGCCCTTCACCCACTGCTCATCTCTGCTTCTTGAGTAGTAAGTCATCTTGCCTGTACTGATAGTATTATTAAACGCATCTTCATTCATATATGCAAGCATCAAAACTTTTTCAGTCTTAAAATCTTGAACAACAACAGGAACTAATCCCTGGTCGTTAGTTTTTAGTTCCGAAAAATCGATCTTAGCATCAAATATGCAAACATCTTTACCTTCAGCTTTAAGTTCTAACTTCTTAGCATAAAAATCTGTGTCCTCTTCAAATGTGTATTCTAATACATCACTAGCAGTCACAAATCTTTCCACGCCAAAACGTTTCTCGCCTTCTTCTAATACGTCAGTATCAATTTCGTCTTTAACAATAAGGCTTGCTCCAGCATAAAAGTATTTCTTTACATCTTCCAAGCGATTACGATTAACTGTGCCATCTACCACAAAATCAATATCGAAGTTATTTTTAATATCGATCATTGCAGAGATGTTTGCATCGTGCTCGGCATCGGATGTGGATTTATCAACTATATAAACTCCATCAGCACCTTTGTTCTTAAGTTCAATCGCCTGTGAAACAGGGCTCTTATCAGAGCCCTTTACATTTCCATTATCTAAAATTATTTTTGAATATAATTTAACCTTGCTCATTATAGTGTTCCTTTCGTAGAAAGTACATCTGAAATTCTACCGTCTAATGTAGTTGCTTGATCTAGAGCCTTTGCAAATGATTTAAACATTGCTTCTATCATGTGGTGATTATTACCTGACTCTAGCATCTTTAGGTGTAGGTTCATTCCTGTTGTGTATGTGAGTGCATAGAAAAATTCTTTAACCATTTCTGTATCAAAGTATCCCACACGCTCTACAGTGAATTCTGCGTCAAAGACCAAGTAAGGTCTACCAGATAAATCTACCGCGCAAAGACAAAGTGACTCATCCATAGGAAGAATCATATTCCCATAACGCTTGATAGACTTCTTATCGCCCAACGCATTTCTAATAGCTACACCAAGTGCAATACCTGTGTCTTCTATTGTGTGGTGCGAATCGACAATCAAATCGCCTTCCACTTTCACATCTAAATCAAACAAGCCGTGTTTAGCGAAGCTTGTTAGCATGTGATCGAAGAAACCAATACCTGTATCAATATTAGTTTTGCCCTTACCATCTAGATTGATAGTAATCTCGATTTTTGTCTCTTCAGTATTTCTTTTACATTCACCTATTCTACTCATTTTTTCTCTCCAAATATTTAATCGTCAAATCTTACTTTAATAGAATTTGCGTGTGCTGTCAAACCTTCAGCCTTAGCAAAATCTTGTATATCATCCTTAATCTCACTTAGTGATTCTTCATTATAGTAAATGATACTAGATTTCTTTTGGAAATCATAAACACCAAGTGGTGAAAAGAATTTTGCTGTTCCATTTGTTGGAAGAACGTGGTTTGGTCCTGCAAAGTAATCGCCCAATGGTTCAGAAGAATACTCTCCTAGGAATATTGCTCCAGCGTTCTTAATCTTATTCATAGTTTCAAACGGATCTTTAGTCAAAAGTTCTAAGTGCTCAGATGCAATCTCATTTGCCATATCACAAGCTTCATCAATAGACTCTGTTAAAAGAATATATCCATAATTATCTAGTGACTTCTTGATAATCTCTGAACGCTCTAGTTCATTTGCAAACTTTTCGACCCACTCTGAAACTTCATTAGCCAACTTGTCACTATCAGTCAAAAGAATGGCTGATGCTAATTCGTCGTGCTCTGCTTGAGATAATAAATCAGCAGCCACATACTTTGGATTAGCCGAATCATCTGCTATCACTAATACTTCACTAGGTCCAGCAATCGAATCAATGCTTACATATCCAAAGACTGCTTTTTTAGCGAGTGCGACAAAGATATTTCCAGGTCCCACTATCTTATCAACCTTCGGAATAGATTCTGTACCGTAAGCTAGTGCACCTACAGCTTGAGCACCACCAACTTTATAAATCTTATCAACTCCAGCTTCGTGTGCAGCAACTAAAGTGTTTGAATTTACCTTGCCATCTTTTCCAGGAGGTGTAACCATAATCACTTCATCTACGCCTGCTACTTTGGCTGGAATAACATTCATAAGTACTGATGATGGATAAGCAGCCTTTCCACCAGGAACATAAACGCCAACCTTTGATAAAGGTGTAACTTTTTGTCCTAGCTTTGTGCCATTTGCTTTTTCATCAATCCATGTTTCTGCTTTTTGCTTTTCGTGGAAGTCTCTAATGTTTGCAATTGATTTTCTCATTACTTCAATCAATTTATCATCCACTTCATCATATGCTTCCTCTAATTCTTTAGTAGTTACTAAAATATTAGAAGCATCAATATCAGCACCGTCAAACTTTTTAGTGTATTCAAAAACTGCTTTGTCGCCATTCTCTCTTACATTAGAAAGAATATCATTAACAGTCTGCGTATACTCATCGTAGTTATTTGGGCTACGCTTAAGCAGATTGTCTAAAATATTCTGTTTTGTACTCTCATCTAGTTTAATAATTCTCATTTATATTACCTTCTGTAAATCTGAAATAATCTTCTTTATTCTTTCATCTTCCATTTTCATACTAACTTGGTTTACAACCATTCTAGCAGAAAGCGGACAAATCTCTTCTAATACTTCCAATCCGTTTTCTCGAAGTGTAGTTCCAGTTTCTACTATATCAACTATCACCTCTGACAAACCAACAATTGGAGCAAGCTCAACTGATCCATTTAGTTTAATAACATCAACAGTCTTATGCTTTTTGTTATAGAAATAATCTTTTGCAATCTTTGGATATTTTGATGCAACACGAATCATACTACCATCGTTTAATAATTCTTTGGCGCTGGCAGGTCCGCAAACGCACATCTTACATTTACCAAAGTCTAAGTCCAAAACTTCATATAACTTTCTGTCTTCTTCCATAATAGTATCTTTACCAACGATACCAATGTCGGCCGCACCGTACTCTACATATGTAGGAACATCACTAGCCTTCGACAAAAAGAATTTAAGTTTCAACTCTTCATTAACAAATATTAACTTTCTAGTATCTTTATCTTGCATCTCCTTGCACTCAATACCAATCTTTTCAAACATTTCCATGGCAGTCTTTGCAAGTCTTCCTTTTGCAAGAGCAAATGTTAAATATTTCATAATTCTATAACCTCTAATTTACTTCCCAAGTATTCTAAATCATCTGCTGATGACTTATTAATCATTACTGTCTTTATTCCATCACTTCGTTTTGATTTGGCTAATTCAATTGCTTCTTTTCTTTTATCTTCGTTGTAAAGAATCACACATTTTTCTTCATCTGCAAATAAAGGATCTTTTGAATAAATAACTGAAGCAATCTGATCTAGATAAATAGCAAATCCAATGGCAGGTGCATCTTTGTCGAACTGAGCAATCAAATTGTCATATCTACCACCAGCAACAATCTCATCACCAGAGCCATAAGTGTATGCCTTAAAAATAATTCCAGTGTAATATTTGAAATTACTAATCATTCCAAGATCAAAACTGATATATTTAGCAACGCCATACTCTTCTAAAATTGAGTAAAGCTCTTGAAGTCTCTTAATTGATTTTTGTGAAATCTCATTATCTGTAACTTCTAGCGCCTTATCCAAGACTTCAACAGAACCAAATAGCTCTGGAAGTTTTTTGAAAGCTTCTTTCACACTATCAGATACTTTTTCTTCTTCTAATACTGACTCAACTTCAAAGTTGTTCTTGTTTACGATTGCTTTACGAATCTTGTGTTCAGTCTTCTTATCAAAACCACATTCATTTAAAAGTCCTTTGTAGAAGTCTACTTCACAGATTTCTACCATAAACTCTTCTAGGCCAGTGGCTTTAAGGGACTCAACAACCAAAGCAATCATCTCAGCATCAGCATCTATCGAATCATCATTGATAAGTTCACAACCTAACTGTGTAATTTCTTTCAACTTACCTTGAAGTTCTGAGTTATTGATAAATGTGTTTGAGTTATATGAAAGTTTAATTGGATTGGTTTCATCCTTATAATTCTTAGCAACCATTCTAGCGATAGATGGTGTGATATCAGGACGAAGAACCAATGTATTTCCAGCTCTGTCAAAAAACTTGTACAAATCCTTTGAAGGAACTGATCCGCGCTTTTCTGAGAATACGTCAAAGTACTCGAATGTTGGAGTCTGTACATTTTCGTATCCAAATGAATCAAACACATCATTAATACTGTTTTCAATATTTCTTTTCACTGCACTTTCATTACCAAATATATCTCTTACTCCATCTGGTGTGTGCAAAAGTTCGTTCTTCATTAGTCTATCCTTTCAAACTTTAATGGACATAATAATGGTAACACTTAACACTTTAGTGTGCTAATATGTTACCATATTACCAAGTGAAATTATATTACACTATTAAATTGGTTAAGTCAACACTTTTTTATAAGTTTTTAAGCACTTCCATATCCTCGTCACTTATCTCAAAATCGACCTCTGTATTACTCTTCATATGATCAGGATTCAAAGTCTTTGGAAGCGGAATTAAATCAAGCTGCAATAAGTATTTTATGCAAAGTTGTGCTACTGAAACATTATATCTAGCAGCTATCTCAGAGATTCTCTCATCATTAAGGATATTTCCATGAGCTATAGGCGAATACGCCTCTACTGCCATATCTTTATCCTTACAATAGTTAATCAAATCCATCCAAGTATTTCCTATATGAATACAAATCTGATTAATCATTGGTTTAATCTCAGCAACTTCTAAAATATTTTCGATATCTTCAAAGACAAAGTTAGAAACACCAATGGCCTTCAACTTACCATCTTTGTAAGCTTCCTCTAGTGCTTTCCACACTTCCCTGTTACCTTCGAAGAATCTGTCGTCACTTTGTCCAACCAAAGCCCAAGGTTGTGGAGAATGAATAATCATAAGATCTAGATAATCAAGTTGCATCTTCTCTAGTGACTCATCAATACTCTTCTTAGCTTCTTCATAAGTCTTTATCTCGGCCGCAACTTTAGAAACAATAAATAATTCCTCTCTAGGAACTCCACTTTTTCTTATTCCTTCTCCTACTCCTCGCTCATTGCCATATGCTTGTGCAGAATCAATATGTCTATATCCAATGTCAATGGCATTCTTAACTACCTCGGCCACATCTTCATCTTCCACCAACCAAGTACCAAGACCAAGTTGTGGAATCTCTACACCATTACTTAGTGTAATCTTCTTATCGTACATATTATTCTCCTTCATTACTAAAATTAAAGGCGCTTAAAAAACTTAAGCGCCTTTTATAAGTATAATTTTTATTTATTATTAGTTAGTAAACTTATCAATCTGATCATTTACAATATCTTTACCTTCTTTGTAAAGGTCAGCAGCTGTATCTACGCTCTTGTCGATAATATCACTGATGTCATCAACTTTTCTTTTAACAGCTCTTTCGTACTGTGTAGCTTGAGTCTTTAGACAAATAGTGTCAACCAAGTTAACAACACCAA
The DNA here is from genome assembly GCA_902793045.1 of uncultured Lachnospiraceae bacterium. Lineage (GTDB taxonomy): Bacteria > Bacillota > Clostridia > Lachnospirales > Lachnospiraceae > Eubacterium_G. The sequence goes on along the minus strand of CADBBS010000096.1, from coordinate 5,117 downwards.
ATGCTGCTAGGAAAATACCGATAAACATTGTTTCAGCTAAAGCTCCTGTGAAAGGTACACTCATCATAAGAATACCAAGAACAATAGTTAAAATTCCAAGTATTAAAATTAGCACCCAATTGCTACGTGGAACTTTCTTCAAAAGCATAGCCGCTTTAATGTCATATACACCAGCTACAATAATTGAAATACCTAGTGCAATACCCATGAACAATGCCCATGAAATAGTAGTTGCTTCTGGATTCTTAGCAAATACAACAACTGCTAAAATACCAAAGATTAATGATAGAACTCCATATGCTGTTCCATCATAAGGTAAATGATACTTGCTTGCCTTGATACCAATAATAATCTGTGCAATACCTTGCACGATAAAGTAACATCCTGTTAAAAGTGCAAAAGTATAAATAGCTTTTACTGGCCAGCAGATCATTGCGATACCGACTAAAATTGCAATAATAGATATTGCGATCATCGAATAAATAATACTGTTAAATTTTTTAACCATATTACCCTCCTAAAAAAATAATTTAATGTTGCGTACTATATTTAAAGTTTTTGCATTATTATTTTCTACTTATCCCACTTATATTTTTCAATATCAACTTTTCCATCAATCACTTCTATTCCGTCTTCTTTCAGTAGTCTTTCTTGAACGCCTTCGCCGAAGGCAAAATTGCCGGGTAGTTCTCCTTTGGCGTTGACTACTCTAAAGCATGGAATATTATCCGGATCTGGATTATTATGAAGAGCATTTCCAACTGCTCTAGACATTTTTTCATTACCGGCAAGTCTTGCTATTTGAGCATATGTGGCAACACGACCTTTTGGTATCTGCTTAACTGCTTCATAAATCCTTTTGGTTGGAGAATCAGTAACCAAATCATAACTCTCTGCAATCATTTGTTTTATGTCTTTATCCGGGATAGTTCCATCTAAAATTATGGTATTCCAGTGTTCTTTGTTTTGGTGATAACCAGGTGTAACTGACTTATAAGTCTTTCGCCAAAAATCCCTCCATTCAGGGTTTACTTTGACGTTTAGATTAATATACCCGTTCCTTTCATAAGTCCATAAAAATGCCTTTTTACTGCCTTTTACCCTAATCAAAACCCAGTTAGGGTCGTGAAACGGAATATCCTTGTATGTGTCAGGAAATGTTAATCCATATTTAATTGCCTGCTCTCTAGTCTTCAATTTATTGTCCTCAACCGTCATATGTAAATCATATTTATCTCGAAGCTCCGCTATCTTTTCCATCATAGGTGAAGCGTGATGTTTATCAATTGCTTCTTGATTAGTCCATGAATCTATAAGAAGTATAGTTTCAGGATTATCAATTGGTTGAAAATATTCGTATCGTAAATTACCTTCTTGCGCACGAATATCATTCACTATTCCTGTTGATTTCATTTCATCGGCAAAGGCTTTTGCACTTCCGTTAGTTCCTTTGTAGTAAATATTAATTGTAATCATAATCTAATCCTATTCTTTGTAATGTTTTATAGTTCCTTTTTTAGAGCGATGTAAAAAGCATTTAATCCTTTGACGATGTCATCATATGTTACATCAAAATTTCCTGTATACCAAGGATCGGCTATATCTCTGTCTTCCCATGCAAAATCTAATAGTTTGAAAACTTTACCTTCAACATCAGGACCAATCATACGATTAATATTTCTAATGTTTGCTTCATCCATTCCAATAATGTAATCATACTTTTCAAAATCCTGTTTACTGATTTGGTATGCTCTATGATTCTCATACGGAATACCAACTTCATCTAGTTTGCTTCTAGTACCATAATGAAGTCCATTCCCTATCTCCTCAGTGCTAGTAGCTGCCGAATCAATATAAAACTGATTTGTCAAACCATCTTTATCAATCATATTTTGAAAAATATATTGCGCCATTGGAGATCTACATATATTTCCATGGCAAACAAACAAAACTTTTATCATGTAATTCCCCATTGTGTTATTATCTTTCATCGTTCAAAAAATGTTTCACAGAATCAACAGGATTTTTCAGCTCACTTCTGAAAAATTCAGGATAATATTTTATTGAATCATCCAAATCGATCCATTTCAAAAACTCTTCTTCACCATCTTCAGTAATGCTCATATTTGTTGGTTCGAAGTCACACGGAACTTTCATATAGTAATAATAAGAAACCTCATATATTAGTTTCCCATTATTATGTGGAGTATCGCCATAAAAATAATTTTCATGAATAAAGCCTAATCTATCCACTTCTAACTTACGACCGGTTTCTTCATATACTTCCCGAATGATTGCTTCTTCTGATGTTTCTCCAAATTTTAATCTTCCACCAACTGAATACAAATATTCAGGCCTCTTTACGCAGCCTACCATAAGTAATTTATTGTTTTTCATTATTATCGCCCCTACGCGAATATTTATAAGACCATTATCGCATGGTGTTGTCATATCAATATTCATAATATCTCCTAATCTAATCTCTTAATAGAACAATCTTTTATGTTTGTATGTCAAAGTTTTTATCCATCATTTTATAAAATTTTTTCCATTCCAATTTTTTGAGGAACTAGTCCCATTTTTTTATAAAACTTAATTGCGCCCGGATTACACTCCCAAACATTTAGAGTAATGTTATAGAAATCATTTTCTTTGGCGTAGTCTACTACATAATCGTATAAACTCTTTCCTATATTTTTACCTCTCATGTTTTCATCCACACAGATGTCATCAATGTATAATGTTTTGATATCTGTTAAAACATTATGATCGATTTCTTGTTTGCAAACACAAAATGCATGTCCAATTACATTATCGTGTTCGTCCACGCATACAAACACTGGGCAGTTTTCATCATTTAACAAATCTTTTAATTCATTCTCTGTGTACTTATACGCAGATCCTTTAAAAATATCAGGTCTGGCACTGTGATGAATCATATCTATTTGAAGTAAAAGATTTAAAATACCTTTTATATCAGATTCAGTTGCTTTTCTAATTGTATTCATATAAACCTCTATTGATTAAATATTTCATATTCACCATTTCTTGCTCTGGCAATCAAAACTATATTGTTATCTTTTGCATATTGTGTTGCTTTATCTGTAGGTAATGCTTTTGCTACTAAAATAGGGATGTTTGCATTTCCAACTTTTTCAATCATATCTAGCGGAACTCTTCCAGATGAATAAAGAATACAATCAGCAGAATTCAAATAATTAACATATATCCCACTGCTTTATCTACTGCATTGTGTCTACTAATATCTTCTGTTTCAAAAACTGTTTTGGTTCCAACTGCCAAATAACAACTATGGGTGGATTTTGTTTCGTTGTGTATTTCTAAACCGTCAGAAAATTTATTAATTATACTGATAACAGATTCATGATTGATATTAGGAATTTTATTTGAAGTCTCATCTTTAGCATTGCTAGTTGTAATTAAAACATTAACAGCTGACTCATTATCATTAATCTCATTTATATCGACACTGTCAACATCTGAATAGTTTTGTATCTTTTTATCAGCAAACAATCTACCAACCACTAACTCTTTAAGATCAAGATTAGTGCAATCAATATCAAGAATACTCTCACCATTACAAATTAAATGAACAGTGTATTCTTTTAATATTTTTCTATCTATGTTTTCTTTGGTTCCATCTTCAAACACTTTGGTTACTGGAACACTCAAAACATTACCCATCTTTTTCTCCTCTTAAAATATCAATCCCATGAGCAAGTGTTGGAACAACATATTCTAGACATTCCTTCACTGCTTTTGGACTTCCAGGTAGATTGATAATAATTGTTCTATTTCTAATCACTGACTCAGTTCTACTAAGCATTGCTCTATCAGTAATGTTTAAACTGTAAGCACGTATTGCCTGACTAATCCCTGGCACGTTTTTATGAGCAGCTTTCAGTGTGGCTTCTGGCACATTATCTCTAACCGAGAATCCTGTGCCACCAGTTGTGAAAATAACATCCGGCCTTTCATTATCCGCTAACTCTACCAATCTATTATATATCATTTCTTCATCATCATTAAGCAAATCATAAGAAATAATCTCATAACCGTTTTCTTCAAGCATCTGCGTCAAAAGCGGTCCACTAACATCTTCATTTATCCCTGCATAACATCTATCACTTGCAGTAATAACAGATGCCGTATATGGACGCTTCACAATACTCATTTCATCTCCTACTTTAATCTTTCCACCATTAACAACTTTAGCGAACACTCCTTCTCGTGGCATAATGCAATCACCAGTTTTTTCTCTAATGTTACAGCCTGTATGACACTCTTTTCCTATTTGAGTAATTTCTAAAACAACATCTCCACATTTTAACTTTGTGCCGATGGCCAACTTTTTAAAATCGAATCCGCTTACTAATAAGTTCTCGCCAAAGACACCTGCTTCTAAGTCTAATTTATTCTTTTCAAAAAACGCATTTTCTATTTCATATGAAAGAAGACTCACCTGTCTTTCTGAGCCTGCGTGAGCATCATTTTCTAAGCCAAAATTTTCAATCAACATGCATTCATCTATATTCTTTTTTAGAGTTCCTTTTTCTTCACTAATACAGATAGCTTTTATAACGCCCATCTTATCCTCCTATTTTATGCATATTCGTATCACCTGCATTTTGCATCATGTTATGTGCTTTAGGTTTGTTTTTAATCGCTTCTTTTATGCTTTCTAAAATTTCATCATCGCTCTTTCCGCTTCTAAGCAAAACCTTAAGATCTATTCCATCATTTTGATGTAAACATAGTTTTAAGAATCCTGTTGGTGTGAGCCTAATTCTATTGCACTCAGAACAAAAATTATTTGATATTGGACTAATAAAGCCAACTCTACCTTTAAACCCTTCAAAAGAATAGTATTCGGCAGGACCATTTATCCCTTCATCATTGTGTACAATTTCGGCTTCGCCAAAGACCTCTTCTAATTTCTTAAGTACTTCAGAATTATTTATCTTTGTATAGTTCTTTCCATACTTAGTTGGCATAAGTTCTATAAATCTGACATCTATTTCTTTGTCGCGGGCTAAAGATGCGATATCTACCAACTCTTCTTCGTTCCATTCTTTCATTGGAACACAATTAATTTT
>CADBBS010000095.1 GCA_902793045.1 uncultured Lachnospiraceae bacterium | reverse complement strand
ACACCTGTTGAAAATGCACCAAGTGCACCGTATGTACAAGTGTGTGAGTCAGCACCTATCACCACATCGCCTGCCACTACTAATCCTTTTTCAGGAAGCAATGCATGCTCAATACCTACTCGTCCAGTTTCAAAGTAGTTTGTTATATCATTAGCCTTTGCAAAATCCTTTACACACTTGTAAAGTTCTGCTGACTTAATATCTTTGTTTGGTGTGTAATGATCTGGAACTAGCGCGATTTTGTCCTTACAAAATACACAGTCCACATCCATCTTTTCCATCTCGCCAATAGCAACAGGTCCAGTAATATCATTAGCTAGAACCAAATCAAGATTGGCCTCGATTAATTGTCCAGCCTCCACACTGTCTAAACCTGCGTGTTTAGCTAAGATTTTTTGTGTCATTGTCATTCCCATAAGAATTCCTCCTATTTTATGTAAAAACCAGTGGTTTTTAGTGTTTTCCTAACGGAGACGGTGGGATTCGAACCCACGTGCCCGCAAGGACAACCGCATTTCGAGTGCGGCTCGTTATGACCACTTCGATACGTCTCCACAATGTTAAAATTATACCATAATTAGCGCGAAGAAAAAAGCAGAGAACTCACTTAAAATCGTTCGTTTCTCCGCTTTTTTCTTCGTGTATATGTGTATAATTTTAACTTTGTGTTAGATAGTCGATGTTTGATTCAATCTGCTTTTTACAGAAGTCAATTAGCTCTTGTCCATCTTCTGTTTCTAGGCCGCCACGTCTAATTGTTCTTCTCATAATACGAGCATAACCAATCAACTCAGCCTTAGCTTTTAGTTCTTGCATTTCTTCTTCACTCTTGCCTTCACAATATAGCTCTAAAGATTTTTCCCAAATGTAGTTTGTTCTGTCATATGAAAGACCTAAGAAGTTTTCTACATTTGATGCATCGATTGAACCAAATCCTACATATGCATTAAACATAGATGCTAGTTCGAATACTGGTTCACCTGTACAGATAGTATCCATATCGATAAGCAATGTCTCACCGTTTTGCATCATTACGTTTTTGATGTGGTAATCACCGTGCATCATATGTTTGCTGTCAGGAATATTTTCGATTATTTGAACAAGCTTTTCGCCGTATCCATTAGGTAGATACTCTACCAAATCTTTAGCCCATCCAACAGCTACTTCCTTCATACTTGGAACTTCATCATCCACTACTTCTGTACTGTGAATTTTCTTTAGCAAGTCGATGTATAGTCCAATATATTTATCGATATTATCTGGATCTTCTTCTATTAGTTTTGCAAATGATTTAGCATTAAGAAGTTCAAAAACTGAACCATATCCATCTCCCACTTTTACAACATCGTATGGGATAGCTGTAGGAATGCCAAGTACAAATGCCTTTCTAGCCAACTCTCTTTCTCTCTTGATATCTGGAAGAGAATCTGGATTATTATAAACCTTTATAATAGTCTCTGGGTCTATACGATAAACCTTACCATTGGCGCCCTGTCCTATAATCTCGCATCCTTCTACTGAGAATTCTCGGTACGCCTTTTCAATGGGCATAATTTCTGAAAAACCTGTCATCTCAAAAATCTCATATACATCTGATGACACATTTATAATCTTAAGTGATGCATTATTCTTCTTTAATCTAAGAATAATTCTAAGACCCGCACTAGAGATATACTCTAATTTTTGTGCATCTATAATTAGTTCTTCAAAAGAATTCTCATTGACAATATCATCAAGCTGCTTTTCTACATCAGCAGCGTTTGTGGAATCAATTCTTCCATCAAGCGCAATCTTTAATGTATTATCAGTTTTTTCTCCATTAATACTAATCATCTTCATTCTCCTTTACGTTCTTAAATATATATCCAACAATCTGTCTGTATTCTTGATATGCTAATGTATTTTCTAATTCAACAAGATATTTGCAAATTGTTCTGTAATACCATGCTTGCTTTTCTACATCCTTCATATTGAAGTGGTTCCACATAGCATCGCCTTCTTCTTCATAAAGTTTAAATAGTGTTCTGATATTTGAAACTTTATCCGCCAGCCACAAAATCTTTACGGCAGGATCTGTACTATTCTTTAAGTGTTCAAGCGATTCTTTTTTTCTTATCTCCCAAGTCTGCTCTGGTGGTAAATCATGTCTTTTCTTTTCTGTTTCTGACTCAACTAGCTGTGCCACTCTGTCTCCAAACTTTTCTCTTATCTCCTCCACAGTAGTATCTGTATCTTCTACAGTGTCATGTAATACCGCTGCCACAATAGTGTCTTCGTCTTTGGTTAAGTCACTCGCAATAGCTGCAGCCTCTAGTGGATGAAGAATATATGGAGAACTTTCTCTCTTTCTCACCTGACCCATATGTTTATGAGTCGCAAATATTATTGCATCATCTAATTTTTTACCCATCTTATTCGTCCCTAATCTTCTTATATATTCTTACAATATTTTTTCCGTCTTTATACTCATATTCAATCTTGTCAGCGTTTTGTTTAGCCATGTAAATACCAAGTCCACCAATCTCTCTTTCCTCAATAGGTGCATTGATGTCTGGATCTTTTCTCTCAAGTGGATTAAAAGGCGCTCCCGAATCAATAAGCGCAATAATAAGTTGAGCATTCTCATCTATTTGAAGTTCAACTTCTCCGCCAGACTCTGAATATGAATAATGAGCAATATTAACAAACAGTTCTTCTACGGCAATAGAGACCTGCATCTGCTTCTTCATATCAATATTCATTTTGTCCATCTGCTCCTCAAGAAAGGCCATAGCTGCTGGCAAACTTTCATGATTAGCTTCAAATGTTTTACTTACCATAATAACCCCTTTATCTTTTACACTCTGAATATTATTTTACTATAATCTTGCTAATAATTAAAGTAAATAACACACCAAAACTTATAAAAGGTCCCAAAAATATTGTTTCGCTAAACTTTTGCTTCTTATTTTTAATAAACCTACCAAATAAATAGACAAGACAAATTAATAATCCTACAAAAACCGCTAAAACTTGGTTCCAAAACCCAAGACAAAATCCAATGGCTGATATTAATTTCACATCTCCCATTCCGATTTTATATTTAGTATTTTTTAGTAACACCAAAATTATTAATGGTAAAACAAACAATCCCGCAAAAGATTCCACGCCACTTACTCGCCCCCGGCAAAGACCTATCAGCCCTAATAGATATACCGGGACCACTAAACTATTTGGTATTCTTCTTTCTTTGACGTCGTATACTGATAACAATATAAGACAAATTATTAATAAAAAGTTTTCCATAAAATAACAAAAAGGGAGAACAATAATTGCTCTCCCTTTACCCTCTTAAATTAATTACTATTAGTTGTTGATTAGAAGATCGTCTTCGTTGTTCCAACTATATAGCTTTCTGATTTCTGCACCAATCTTTTCTGCTGGGTGCTCAGCTGCTAATTTTCTCATAGCCTTGAAGTGTACCTGACGTCCACCCTCTGACATATCAAGCAAGAACTCCTTAGCGAATGAACCATCTTGGATATCTGCTAAGATCTGCTTCATAGCTTTCTTAGTATCTTCTGTGATAACCTTTGGTCCTGTTATATAATCACCGTATTCAGCAGTGTTTGAGATTGAATATCTCATTCCTGCGAAACCTGACTGATAAATCAAGTCTACGATTAGCTTCATTTCGTGAATACATTCGAAGTATGCATTTCTTGGATCGTATCCAGCTTCTACTAATGTTTCGAAACCACACTGCATTAGTGCACAAACACCACCACAAAGTACAGCCTGCTCACCAAATAGGTCAGTTTCTGTCTCTGTTCTAAATGTAGTCTCCAATACACCAGCTCTTGCTCCACCAATACCTAGTGCATAAGCTAAAGCCATATCTAGCGCTTTACCTGTAGCATCCTGCTCAACAGCAACTAGACAAGGTGTACCCTTTCCAGCCTGGTACTCAGATCTAACTGTGTGACCTGGTGCCTTTGGAGCAATCATTGTAACGTCCACATCTGCTGGTGGTACGATACAACCAAAGTGAATGTTAAATCCATGAGCAAACATAAGCATATTTCCAGCTTCTAGGTTTGGCTCAATATCTTTCTTATACATATCAGCCTGCTTCTCATCGTTGATAAGAATCATAATGATATCTGCTTTCTTAGCAGCTTCTGCTGTAGTATAAACTTCAAATCCTTGATCTTCGGCCTTTTTCCATGACTTTGAACCTTCATACAAACCAATGATTACATTGCATCCTGATTCCTTTAAGTTAAGTGCATGTGCATGACCCTGACTACCGTATCCTACGATAGCAATTGTTTTTCCATCTAATAATGATAGATTACAATCTTCTTGATAATAAATTTTTGCTTCTGACATAACGTCGCCTCCATTAAAATATATTTTAAATTTGTTAAATTATTCGTCTCCTCTAGCCAATCCTGTAATACCAGTTCTAACTAGTTTCAAGATTTCAAATCCATCTAGCATCTTAATAAACGCTTCAAGTTTTGATGGGTTACCAATAAGCTCAATCATAAGTGACTCTTTAGCCACATCTACGATATTTGCTCTAAAGATATCTGTAAGTGCAGTGATTTGCTGTCTCTCAGCTTGACTAGCTTTAACCTTAATCATAATTAGCTCTCTGATTACAGACTGTCCACCTTCTAGCACATCAACCTTGATAACTTCTTCAAGCTTACTAATCTGCTTAATAATCTGCTCTAAAATATCATCATCGCCAGTTACCACGATAGTCATTCTTGAATACTTTGGATCTGCAGTTACACCTACAGTCAAACTATCGATATTGTAGCCTCTGCGACTAAACAATCCTGCTACTCTGTTAAGAACACCAGAATAATTTTCAACTAATACTGATAATACTTTTTTGTTCATATGATTATCCTCTTTTCTTAGAATTCATACCAAAATATAATAGCACAAACGACTAATAATGGCAATAAACAGAGCCGTCAACGAGGCTTGAACTCGTGACCTCCACCTTACCATGGTGGCGCTCTACCGACTGAGCTATGACGGCTTAAAAACTTTATAAATTATACCATATAAGGTTTTTATTTCATTCTTTGTCTCACTATCTCGTAAGCCAAAACTCCTGTAGCCACACTGGCATTTAGCGAATCTATATCGCCGTTCATAGGAATGCGTGCGACAAAGTCGCATTTTTCTTTGACGAGCCTGCTAACACCTTTGCCTTCATTTCCTATTACTAGTCCAATAGACCCCTTCAAATCTATATCATACATAGTTTCCCCGTCCATATCGGCGCAGACAAACCACATACCTCTTTCTTTTAAACTCTCAATAGTTTGAGCAATGTTTGTAACCTTAACTATCGGTGTGTAGTTGATAGCTCCAGCTGATGCTTTAACGACTGTAGCTGTAAGTCCACAGGCTCTATTCTTTGGCACAATTACACCATGCGCTCCTGCTAAATTTGCAGTTCTTATAATCGCACCCAAGTTATGTGGGTCTTCTATCTCATCTAGAATAATGAAAAAGGGTGACTCACCTTTCTCCTCTGCTTTAGCAAATAAATCATCAATCTCTGCGTAATTGTATGCTGCTACAAAGGCAACAGCGCCCTGATGATGACCAGTCTCTGAAATCTGATCTAGCCTTTCCTTTGGCACATATTTAATTAATGTTTTAGTTTTCTTTGCTTCGCGAATCAATGTGTTCATAGAGCCTTCCTTGGTATGCTCCTGGATAAAAAGTTTATCCACGCTTCTACCTGCTCTAAAAGCTTCTATAATCGCATTTCTTCCCTCAATAATTAATTCACTGTTTTCCATTAATCTAACT
>CADBBS010000094.1 GCA_902793045.1 uncultured Lachnospiraceae bacterium | reverse complement strand
AAGTTCCATTGTGTTCTTGTAAATGTCCTTAACGTCCATTACCTCAAATGATAGTTTTGTTCCTTCTCCTGTAAGAATCTGATTAGAACAGATGTGAACGCGCCAGCCAACGAAGATAGAGAATTTCTCTGTTCCTCTTGTTTGCCTGTAGAGATTCAAATCTGAATAATTACGGACTCCGCCAACGCATAACTCAAGTTTTTGTCCGTTCAGAGTCTCATAAATGGTTGGGATAGTGAAAGCAAACGCAAGTCTCTGATAGAATTGTGTTTTCTCAGATTCTAGCAATTCAGATGCTTTCTTTCCAAGTGCATCAGGTGTGCGACCTCTGACAATGTGTGAAGCTCTAATTTCAGGTGAATTTAAAGTTTCTCCTTTGTAAAAGTCACTTGCAGCCTCATGGACGCAAAAGATAAAATCTTGATGAGAGATTGTTAACTCCTGATTGCCCCAAGTTGGCACTACGCAAGAAGTGGAAAGTTCCTCTAAAGTGACTGCATTAGTGTTGGCATCCAAGAAAGAGACAGAACTCTGTTTGGTGTTCACTTCTGCAATAGGTTCTACTACTTCCGCATCTGCGAAATCAAAACGGCTACGACTTTCTGTAATCGTAGGCATAAGAACTAATTCGTTCATAAGCTAAAAATTTAAATTGTGAATAAATATGTGAACTAACACGAATATTCATTTGGAGTGCCTATCTGAAATCAAAGATTAGTTTAGATAAGCATTCTTTTTACTTTAGATATAGGTGGAGGTGCTAAGGGGTAGTGTTCCGTCATGCACATGTCTTTCATATAATGTTTCTATTGGTACAGGGAGAGGGGGGATAGTAAAATCAGCACCTAATATATATAATAATGTGGAATAGGTGAATTTGGGTGATACTACAGGATCCGGATTCTCATATAAGATGGAATATATGAGACCAGTCCCAATTAAAAGACCAAAATTGCAGATGCTATACCATGTGATATAGATACAGACTGTAGATAAAGATGGAGCAATATTCTGGATTTGGATAGGAGAACTGCACCCTAATAGCCATTTTACGTTAAATAATTCTACTTTTTAAATGGCGGAGGGGGTATTATCAAATTAAATGCTTACTTTTGATTTAAAATTCAGGTAAGCTTATGGATGAAATGGAATATGTGAAGTATTATTGTGAGCATCTATTAGAAACAGCCATAGTAGATGGGGAAGAATATGTATTTAATGATTTATCCCTTATAGATGATGGGATGGCAGAAGGTAATGTAAGTAAGCTAGGTATAAAGAAAGATGTATTTATAGATGAAGTTTCAAAAAGATACGAAGAATACGGTATTAGAACCAAACAACTTGATTATGATGCCTTATGGAAACTTAGTCTATACTTATATCAATACATATATCTATTCCCAGTTGTATGTACTAAGTATGGTATGGTAGATGAGTACATGGAATTATTCACACTCATTGCTAAGAATGGTCTTAAAAGAATTCAATTCTATCCATCCATCAATGATGACAAAGGCACAGTTATCATTAAAGATGAAAAGCTTGTAGATATGATTGCAACATATATCATAAACGAGCATAACAAAATTATTACTGAGGATAGCCTTAATAACTATGTTGTTGATATAAACAAAATTAAAGCATCTAAAGATGTTGAGAATACGACTACTTTAAAATATGCTTTTATACAAGAGCTCTCCAATTTCTTCTTTAAATGGTTTGATTTAGAAGAACTAACTACGCCATTGAAAGTGGTGATAATGGCTGCCGTCATAGTATTCAGTAAGGAGGGTTTTATAAGGAAAGAGCGTAACACTAAAAATGATAGAATTGTAAGGGATAGTGATGATACTCTAGATAAGAAGTATAACAGAATAATGTATGATGCTAAGAAGGGTAGGCTCATAAAGACGTTATATTCACATGAAATTGGAATCCTTAACAAGGAACCTATGCCTTTTGCTTTCATGTTGAATTCCAAGACCCCTAAAACACGTTTTGAATACTTTGAATGGTTAAAAAAGTATCGGAAAGGAAAAGAAAAATAGTCCGATAATTACCGTATTGTAATTACCCTTACCTTCGCAGCCGAAAGATAATAGTTATTGTTTATCGGCTGTGCCAGAAGCCAAAATAAATCCCAAGGGCATGGGTAATTAACATGAAGAAAGAAATAGTTTCTTTGAGTGAGTTATTAAAGTCTGGTAAGAAAATCGCCTTTATTAAAGGTAACAGACAAGTAAACAACAAAAATGTGAAGTCCAAAAAGACTTCATTTGTAAAGTTTGGAATGAACCTTATTCCTCTCATGTATGTATCTGGAGAAAAAGCTATTGCAGATGATTGTACCCTTATTGATGCTAAAACAGGAGCAGAGATTAATGCTGAACACGCACAAGAGTATATTGCTATTGTTGACGGTCAGCATCGTCTTACTGCAGCAATGGAAGATGAACTCTGTGAAGACAATGTGTATTTATTTGAGTGCTATAGTACGGCAAACACTAAAGAACTAGTAGCCAGTACCAACATTGATTCTAATCCTTGGGATGGTAGAGACTATGCCTATAGCGCAGTTATGTTTAACAAAGAGAGCAAACTTGCTCAAATGGCAAATGAATTGGCGGAAGCTGGCTATGCTATCAGTACCATTGGATTGATTTTGTATTTCAAGAGTGGTAAGTTTGGGAAGAAAGACCTTTCCTGTATCATGCAGGGGAAGGATGCTCGGGAAGGCTATAATCTTGAAAGAGCTGAGTATTTTTTGGAGAAAGCCCGTGCTAAGTTTGAAGATGTATTTATTGGAAAAAAATATCTGATTTCTGCTGTCAGCGACCTATCATCTGATGAAGGCTACAAGAGTGTTTGTGATGTACTTCCGAAACTATCATCAAACAATGTAAAGCGCATCCTAGAAGAAAAATCTGATGATAAGATAGCTTTGATAAAGAACTTGCTCCAGAATCTATTGGGAAAAAAGAATTAAGAACAAGTATCTAAATAAGGCTGACTAGTTTTAGCTAGCCAGTCTTTTTTCTTAAAAATCCCAAAATCTTATACGATTATTAATTGTATTTGCTAATTTTGTACCGTTCAAAGAACAGATGTTTAAGAACCGAGTTTAAGAACATATAGGCGAGAGTACTCTATTTATAAAGACAATGAGTTAGCATTCAGCTGCTTCACTCTCTGCTTCTCTACTTTCTCTTCTAATATCGTGTCATATTCCTTACGCAGGTCATTCAGGAAGAGCGGGTCTATCACCTTATGTATGTTCTCAATGCTGGTGTAGTGCATGCCACCGCTGCGGCGCGTCTCAGGATTCAGCGTACTCTCAAATACGGCACCGAAGATTGTCGGAGAGATTTTGCTCCAGTCGAAGTCAAGGCTTGCATTGTGCAGCAAAACCTCGCGCAATTCATCAGTAAACTGTGGTATTTCTATCTGTTCCTCGAAAAGGCCGCCGTTCGTATATGGGAATGCTTTCAGGTCATCCATTAGATAGCGACTTCGCTTTTCTATTGGGGTGTTAAGCACCTCAAACAGACGGATAAGAGCATTACGTAAGTCTTTCGTTTCATAGCTTACAAGATAGTCGTGAAACTGATCTCTGGAGAACACCCCGGCATCTTCTGCATAAAGACAGAACACGATACGGACGCAAAGGATGTTGAGCCAGCGCAGGGCCTCAGGAGAGTTGTCGTCATATTGCTTCAGTAATGCCTCGTAAATCTGACCAACGATCACACCTGCCTTCATCGAAACTTCCATTTCCTTGCTGATGTGTTCGCTTTTCTCGTCGACGAGGAACTTCAGGCGGTAGTACTCTGTTCCCAAGTCCTTCAAGAGTATTTCTTCCGGCTCACTGTTAGGCTGATTCATATCGTAAACCAAGAACGACTTGAAATTGCAAGTCACAACCCATTTGGGATGCTCACTTTGGGGCATATTTACTATGTATAGCTTTGCCTGTAGGAATGGAGTGATATAGCCGTCACCCCTTTTGATAGGTTTGCGAAGGTCGATATTGATGGATTTCTGTTCGATGAGTACTTTGGTCGATGGGATATGCACATCTATGAAGTTCGTGGAGTCAACCATCGAGGCTACTTGTTCTTCATAGCGGAGAAACTCAGGAAGATTTTCTACGCCATACACTGTTGTCAGCAAGTCAGCCCAAAACAACTGACTTTGTCCCCTTTCATAGCCTTTGCCTTCCCAACGTTTAGCAAAATCCGCTGCAGCTGCAGCCATTTGTTTATCTGTCTTCATAGGATATGTAGCAATAATTTCTTGGTTCTATTATAATATGTAGGTGCAAAGATAGTGATTAATTTTGAAACTAAGGAAGATTTTGAGAAAAAAGATAAAATATTCGTCTTGATAGGTCAACTTTTGAGGGAGTTGGCGCGATTTGTCCCCTGTGGAAGTATTTGTCGCTACAAGTTGGAGAAATAAATGCGAGAAAGTTTGTAATGGGGCGAAATATGGTGTAACTTTGCATCAGATTTAAGATTCACGCATAAGTTAGTTAGAGTAAGTTTTCTTTTTCATATTGGTTTTTAGTTATTGGGTTATTGATTAGTTAGTAATTGCTTTGGGCTCGCAGCGATGCGAGCCCTAAGCATATAATACAATCTTCGAACAAACTTTTTTCCGTTAATATTTGGCCGTTTGGAATTTAATGCTTACCTTTGCAACCAGTTAACATTATTAACAACTTAAATTTAGTGCGTATGAGAAAAAAACAGGCTAGAATGTGTTAATTATACATAAGGAATAAGGAATAATGAAATAATTATTCCTTTAATAACGAATTAATTATTAATTTTGCAGCGGTTGATGATCGCTCAATAAACAGATTGAGTTATATGCCAACAAAAGAAGAAGTCAAGAAAGCCTACAGAAACATCAAGTTAACTTTGAAGGCTATAGAGGAAGATCAGAACATTCCAGAATGGAGAAAGCGCCCGATGACAGATAAGCTATTAGACAGATTGCTTGAGATCCAGAAATGGCTGGGCGACTATCTGGATGAAAGTGATTATGAATTATAAACAAAAAAATGAAGATATATGCGAAACATTATTGACTATATTGAAGAGCCGAGGTTCAAGAGTATGATGCTTGAACTTAGTAAGTCGACCAATGGTGAAGATGTCGATGAGATTATTAAGAGGTACAATGCAGCCAATGGCAATATGACTGATGCCGAAAAAGATGCTTATGGTGCAAAGGTCGCTGCCGACATAGACAGGATGTTGAAGGTTGTTGACGACGACCTTGAAGTGCTGAAGGCTGAAAAGATACGCAGTGCCATGGGGGATTTAGGAAGTGCCATTTCATTTGCCTATATTGCTAAGCACTACTTTGGCAAATCCCAGTCTTGGCTTACCCAGCGTCTGAACGGCAGCGTCGTCAACGGCAAAACTGCAAGATTCAACAAGACCGAACTGATACAGTTCCAGAACGCCATCCATGACTTAGGGCGCAAGCTTACAGCCATAGCATTTCTATAGTCATAGGTACTTAGGTGTAGCCCATATCTTTCCCAACGACTATAGCAAATAGCCTCGGTGTGATCACCGAGGCTATTTGCTTTATTCTTCTGAGATACCTCCTACGCCACTCCGATGCGTGTTCTTCACCTTCGGATGCCCTGCGTACTTCAGAGACCCCACACCGCTCACCGTGCCGTCGATCCGCTCGGAGGCATAGCATGATACACTGCCCACGCCCGACACACTGGCTTTCACATTCAGGGCTTTCAGTTCGCTTGCACGGATGCTGCCCACGCCGCTGCACACCAGTTTCACATCG
>CADBBS010000093.1 GCA_902793045.1 uncultured Lachnospiraceae bacterium | reverse complement strand
CCTTTGCCTAGGAATATAAAATCTTGAAGATCAATCTCTCTAGCATCGATAGCAAGCGCAGGCTCACACACTAAACTTGCACGAAGTTTTGTCATCTCACCCTCGCTCATCTGCTTATAGTTTTTAAACAAAAAATCACTTGTTACAAGTTCTAAAACCGCATCACCTAAATACTCTAATCTCTCATTGTTTACATCACCAGATTCTGGTGCATTTACTATGTAAGATTTATGTGTAAGCGCTGTAACTAATAATTTTTCATCTTTAAAACTATACTCAATGCTATTTTGTAAATCATCAATATTTGTGTTCATATTAATCCATTACATAGATTTAAGCCCTGAGTTAGGGCTTAAACATTTTATAAATTATAGTGCTTTCTTAATTTCTTCGTAAGCATCCTTTACAGTTGCTATGTCTTTTACATCTTCTACAGGAACCTTGATTCCAAACTCATCTTCTACACTCATTACGATTTCTAAAAAGTCTAGAGAGTCTGCTCCCAAGTCCTCAACAAATCTGCTGTCCGCTGTAATAGTTGATGCATCAATATCCAAAACTTCAGCTATTACACTAATCAATTTTTCTAATTCCATTATTTTTCCTCCTGCGTATCTGCGATACTATTTTTTATTTTATTACTAATGTCATATTCTTTAAACATTGCACACTGTAAAATCGAATTCTTAATCTCAACTGATTTTGAATTACCATGTGTCTTAACAAGTAGACCTTTAAGTCCAAGCATAGGCGCTCCACCATATTGCTCAATATCAAATTTCTTCATAGTCTTCTTTAGTTTACCTTTGATAAGAAGTGCACCAATCTTTGTCTTTAAGCTAGACATAAGCGTTTGCTTGATTGTGCTAAGCAATACTGCTCCCACACCCTCGTAAGTCTTTAGAATAACGTTTCCGACAAAGGCATCACAGACAGCCACATCTACAGCTCCATCTGGAATATCTCTTGCTTCAACATTTCCTACAAAATTTATATCGTCTACTTCTTTTAGAAGTTCAAAAGTTTCTTTAGTAAGTGCATTTCCTTTTTCTTCTTCAGCACCAATGTTTACAAGACCAACTCTAGGACTTTCAATGCCCATAGCATTTTGAACATATATAGATCCCATCTTCGCAAACTGTACTAAGTGACTAGGTCTAGCATCAACATTTGCACCACAGTCGATCAAAAGAACTGGGCCTTCTTTAGTTGGAAGAAACGGAGCCAAAGGTGGTCTCTCCACACCTTTAAGTCTTCCGATAACAACATGTCCACCTACTAAGTTAGCACCTGTACTTCCAGCTGAAACCATAGCGTCTGCTTCGCCATGTTTAACAGCATATAAACATTTAACGATAGATGACTCTGTCTTAGTTCTAATCGCCATAACTGGTGATTCATCCATCTCAATAATCTCTGGTGCATCAATCACTTCGTATCTATCAGAATACTTTTCTGAATCATCATACTTATCTAGTTCTAGTTTTATATCATCTTCTTTACCAAATAATTTGATAAACAATTCATTGTTTTCTCTTAACGCTTCGACTGCAGCTTTCACTGTTTCAACCGGTGCATAATCGCCACCCATACAGTCTAATGCAACTATAGTTTTTGACATAATTTTCTCCTTTTCACATCATTACGAGTATACTAAAAAAAGCGTTCAAATTCAAGGTAAAAAACTCGCTAAAAACTTGATAAATAAAGGGTTTTCAAGGCATAAAAAAAGAACCTCTTAAAGTAAAGAGTTTCTTTTTTTATAAATAAAATATTAATTAATCTTCAACTGCAATAATCTCTTTTTTATTGTAGCTTCCGCAAGCCTTGCAAACTCTATGAGGCATCATTAATGCACCACATTTACTACATTTTACAAGGTTTGGAGCCTTCATTTTCCAGTTAGCTCTTCTTCTATCTCTTCTTCCTTTAGAAGATTTATTTTTAGGACATATAGACATTGTATACACCTCCTTAAAGTTCGTTATTTATTAGTCTTTCTCAAAGACACTTTAACAATTATACATACCTGTTATATGTTTGTCAAATACTTTTTATCTTTAGTTTTCGACTAATTTTACAGTCTCTTGGCATATCGCAAGCTCCTCATTTGTAGGAACCACATATACATCCACCTTTGAATCATCAGTTGAAATTTTAACTTCTTCGCCGCAGGCTTCGTTAGCGTAACCATCTATTGAAACCCCAAGGTATGAAAGGTTATCACAAACCATTTTTCTAATATTTGGATTATTCTCTCCCACGCCCGCTGTAAAGACTATGGCATCTACACCATTCATTACAGCAACATATGCGCCAATAAATCTAACTATGGCTCTAATATATACATCCATAGTTTCCTTGGACTTTTCATCGCCTTCATTAATTGCCTTATTTATATCTCTAAAATCACTAGAATTTTCGGATAGTCCAAATACTCCCGACTCTTTATTTAGAATCCTAGTAACTTCTTTAACATCTATACCTTCAAAATTTGCAATTACTTCTAAGATTCCTGGATCAATATCTCCAGATCTAGTACCCATAACAACACCAGACAAAGGAGTTAAGCCCATACTAGTATCGACAGACTTTCCATTTCCTACAGCACAAATGCTTGCGCCATTACCCAAATGACAAACGATAGTCTTTAAACTGTCATATGGTTTTCCAATAATATCAGCCACTCTCTTTGAAACAAAGCTATGAGATGTTCCATGGAATCCGTATCTTCTAATTTTATATTTGTCATAAAACTTTCTTGGGATTGCGTATAGATAACTAGCCGCATCCATTGTCTGATGGAATGCTGTATCAAACACACCAACATTTGGAATGCCAGGCATAATCTTCATGCATGCTCTAATACCAATAATATTAGCTGGGTTGTGAAGAGGTGCAAGATCATTACACTTTTCAATCTTCTCCAATGCATCTTCATCCAAAAGAATAGGCTCGCTGAAATATTCTCCGCCGTGCACTACTCTATGTCCAACTGCTTTTATCTGACTCATATCAGAAACAACACCTACTTCAGAATCAGTAAGCATATCAATTACTGCTTTGATTGCTTCGTTATGAGTAGGCATATCAATTTCTTTTGTAATCTTTTCTTCTGTTTTATATGTGATAGAACTTCCGTCTATTCCAATTCTTTCACAAAGTCCTTTAGCCAAAACATTTTCAGTCTCTGAATCAATTAATTGAAATTTAAGTGATGAGCTACCACAGTTAATTACTAATACTTGCATATTATTCTTGAGCCTGGACCGCTGTTATAGCTATAACACCGACAATATCGTCCACGCTACATCCTCTCGATAAATCGTTAATTGGTTTTGCAATTCCTTGTGTAAGAGGACCATAAGCCTCTGCACTTCCTAGTCTTTGCAAAAGTTTATATCCAATATTTCCAGCATCTAAGTCAGGGAAAATAAGAACATTCGCATTTCCAGCCACTTTACTATTTGGAGCTTTAAACTCAGCAATCTCAGGAACCAAAGCTGCGTCAGTCTGAAGTTCTCCATCAATCAAATACTGTGGATATTCTTTCTGTGCAATTTCAGTAGCCTCAATCACTTTTGTTACATCAGGGTGCGCTGCGCTTCCATATGTAGAATGAGAAAGCATAGCAACTCTAGGTGTCTCTCCTACCAAATATTCATAAGACTCTGCACTGCTAGCTGCAATATCAGCAAGCTGTGTAGCATTAGGATTTTGGTTCAATCCACAGTCGCCCAAAACAAATACTTCATCTTCATCCGAATCTTTATCGTCTACACAGATAACAAAGAAAGCTGATACTAACTTGCTACCTGGTTTTGTTTTTATAATCTGAAGTGATGGTCTGAGTGTGTTAGCCGATGAATGACAAGCACCCGAAACTACACCATCTGCATGACCATTAAGCACCATCATACATGCAAAGTACATAAAGTCACTAATAAGTAATGCCTTTGCTTGGCGCTTCGTCATACCTTTTGCCTTACGAAGTTCAAATAATTGTTCAGTATATTCTTTAAGGTTTGCATCTTCTTTAGGATCTATAAAGGTTACGCCCTTCAAATCTAAATCCTGTGCAATCTCATATTTTTGCTCTTCTGAAGCAAGAATAATTAGATCTACAAAATCGTCCTTAACTGCCTTTGACGCAGCCTCATAAGTACGTCTATCCATACCTTCAGGAAGAACGATTGTCTTTCTATTGCCCCTTGCTTTTTCCTTTAATGAGTCAATAAATTTCATAAAACTCTCCTTTAAACATACATCATATTCATTATATACTATCTAAATTTATTAAACAATATAATATAATTGAAATGTGTTTTTAATAATGCTAAAATACTCG
This sequence comes from uncultured Lachnospiraceae bacterium, assembly GCA_902793045.1. GTDB lineage: Bacteria > Bacillota > Clostridia > Lachnospirales > Lachnospiraceae > Eubacterium_G. The sequence goes on along the minus strand of CADBBS010000093.1, from coordinate 1,551 downwards.
TTGAGGTAAGTTATGGCGACAATTGGAATGATTGCGGAATTTAATCCGTTTCACAAAGGTCACAAATACATAATCGAAAAGGCAAAAAGCATCACTGGCGCAGATAATGTTATCGTAGTTTGTAGCGGCAACTATGTACAACGCGGAGAACCAAGCGTATATGACAAAACAGTTCGTACAAAAGCTGCATTATCCAACGGAGTTGATGCTGTTTTTGAGTTGCCAGTTTATTATGCTACTGCTTCAGCCGAAGCGTTTGCTAGAGCTGGTGTTAAGTTTTTAACTAATCTAGGTTGTGTAGATTATCTTTGTTTTGGATGTGAAACAGATAACATTAAAATCCTTCCAATTATTGCTGGTGTTTTGAATCATGAACCAGAAGAATATAAAACATTGTTAAAGAGTCATTTGGCTGAGGGCGAATCATTCCCAAAAGCTAGATCTAACGCTCTTAAAAAATATTTAAAAGATACAAAAGACATTAATGAAGATGAAACAGAACTTACTCTAAAATCACCTAATAATATTTTAGCTATCGAGTATATGAAAGCTATTAAATACTTCAATTCTAATTTAAAACCTTTAGCGATTAGAAGAGTTGGGGCAGACCATGCATCAACTGACATTACATTTGACGTTGTATCTGCTATGGCTATTAGAAACGAACTTGAGAAAAAACATGATATCAGCTCTCTTGTTCCACCTAATGCTTTCAGATTTTACGATGGACCTAAACCATTATTTGTAAGTGATTTCGATCAATTACTTGGAAAGGCATTACTTAGTTCAAAAGACTACAGCGAATACCTGGGTGTAGGTGAAGAATTAGGAAACAGAATTTTTAATCAGAAAAATGATTATACAGATATAGAAAACTTTATAAAGCAAATTGATTCTAAGAACAATACAAGAACTGCTATATCTAGAGTTTTATTGCATATAATGCTAAATATCAAAAAAGACGATATTATGGAGGCTATTAATAATAATTACTTCACTTCTGCTAGATTACTTGGAATCAACCGTGCATCAAATCTTATATCAATCATAAATGACAATTCAAAGATTCCACTGATTAGCAAATTCTCAACACACTATCACAACGCAACTGGCCTAGACAAAAAACTATTAGACATTCAATTATATGCTGACGACTTATACCGCTTAATATATATGACAAAATATAAAGAAATAATACCAAACGAATTCGAACGACAAATAGTTGTAAAATAAAATACAAAAAACACTGCCTTCGAAAATAACAGGAATTTTCTCTAGGCAGTGTTTTTTTGTTGTCTTTTAAAGAGTTTAGTTTTTGAAACTATGAATTGGGGCTGGAATTCGGCCCTCACGAGAAACAAAATTCTCACAAGAGAATTTGTTAACCGGCATAATTGGAGCACGTCCAAGTAATCCACCAAATTCGACTTCTTCACCCACATCTTTTCCTATAACAGGAATAATTCTAACAGCTGTAGTCTTTTGGTTAATCATACCAATAGCAGCTTCATCAGCAATAATACCTGATATTGTACTTGCGCTAGTATCACC
>CADBBS010000092.1 GCA_902793045.1 uncultured Lachnospiraceae bacterium | reverse complement strand
TGAACTAAAAGGCAAAAAGCCATTAGATATTATCGAATATTTCTTGGCTGATGAAACGCATGAGAAGATTGCTCATCATATACTACACATTGACGGCATCATATTTAAGGGTGTAAATGTCAAAACAATTATCCCAAAAGAATTTACTAACAGAAAGATCAATAAATTTACAGATAAAGTAAAATACGTAGCTGATATAGGCGTTTCATATAATAAAATGAGCAAGTCCAAGAAAAATAAGGTTAAACACGAGCTAGCTAGTTATATAGATAAACCTATACATAGAGTCAGAAATCAAATCAATACTGCTCTTATTCAAATAGAACATAGAGTATTGAAACTATATAAGAACATTACGGATATTGTTAAAAAGAAACTGACAAATATTAAGTCGTTAGAAAAAGAAACTGATTTAAACTTCCAAGAAGAATGGTAAAGGAGAACACCATGAAGAAACTAAAAATTATCACAAGTATAGTTCTATCTGTTGCTCTACTAGTAGGTTCTGTTTCTTATTATACGCCTGCTAACGCAAAAACTATTAAAGGAAATGGCTATACTGTAACAAAAATTTCAAACCCTACAAAAGGTCAAGGTGAAGTGGACGGTTTGATGCCAGGTGGAGACAGAACTACTAGCTACACATGGCGTATGGCTGAACGTGGAGATAATATCTACGTCGCTACTTCTAGAAATGTAGCTACTAACCTAGTAAGTTCTTATGGTGCAGCGCTTGCCGAAAAAGGAATTCCATTAGATACATTCTGGGCTGCTATTAATGTGATCACAAACGGAGATATCATGAGAAACGATGACAAAGATGGCGCCGATATTATCTGTTATAACAAGAAAACAGGTAAATTTAAGATTGCCTATTCAGCAGGTAAAGGCACCTACTTCCGCTCATCTGTTACATACGGCGATAATGTATACTTCGGTTCTTATTCAGCAGACCCATCTACTCCACAGTATATTTTAAGAATTGACCAAAACGGAAAAGCTAAAAAGGTATTTTCTAGTAAGGGTGCCGTTTCATTCCGCGCCAACTGTGTATATGGTGGACAGTTGTACTTTGGAGGAGCTGATGAGCGAGAATCAGCTGTTCCTAAAGAAGGTACGGACCCTTGTAAGATGGCAATCCTCCAAAAAGATATTAGAGATGACCGCGTATGGAATCGCGTAGCTGACTATAGGGACTTTGGCGATGTGGCATATGATCCAATTATGACTAGTTGGGCTGGTTCTCCTATTTGGGAACTCTCAAACTACAAAGGATATATTTACGCTACTGCTCCTAGCACTAATGGATTTGTAATGTTCAAAGGACACCCTGCTAAGGCTGGCGAGAAAGCTAACGACTACGGTTGGTATTGGGAAGAAGTAGTTGGATTGAACAATGGAATAAACAATCCTGGACTAAGCGAAACAAAGGGTGGTAACCCTGGAACTACACGCTCACTTATAGGTTCTACTTACGTGTTTAATGATGAGTTATACGTTTACAATTTTGACCATGCATTTGCCGGAGAGGCACAGGCATTTACTGGTATTATTTCAAACTTATTTGGCCAATACGTAAAGCCTAGTGAGTTCCTATTACCTATGTATGATTCACTTCACAATCCACAAAAACTTTGGAAATTAGATGATGATTCAGGTAAGTTTGAAGAGTGCCCTAAGTTTACTCAGCTTATGAGGGGAACTACAAACGAATATATTTGGAGAGCTGGCGAGTACAATGGCAAAATGTATCTCTCAACATTCGATGCCAACGTTCCTTACGGATATTTAACACAACTTACAAGCACTGACTTCTCTCAGATGTCTAAAGAAGAAATTAAGAAGAGAATTAAGTATATTGAAGACTTAATTGTTATTTTGGTTAAATCCAAGATAAGTGGGTCTGTGGATATAAGTAAGATTAAGGAGAAGTTAGAGAAATGTATTGATCTTCTTAAAGCGCTTTTGACAATGAAGGTCGATATAAACAACATCAAACAATTTATCGAGAATTATAAGACTACTATGGCGGAATTAAAACGTGTAATTAATTCTTTCATAGAACAACTCTCCGACAAAGACTTAGAGGAGATTATCGAGTATATCTTAAGTGAAGAAATACAGGATAAGATTATTCACCACGCATTAAATTTGGATGGCATTCTATTTAAGGATGTTGATGTTCAGAAGTTAATTCCAGAGGAAATAACAGATGAAAAGACTAAGGAATTAATCGACAAACTCGAATTTATCGCTGATATGGGTACTTCATATAATGAGTTAGATGAAGAAGAACAAGCTATGGCTAGACAGATGATACGACAGATACTTGTTTCATATCTATCTCAAGTAATGGATAAGTGGAAAGAAAAGATAGACAACATTATCGATAATATCGACTGGAAGGGCTTAGAGATGTATATGTACATTTCAAATAGAGTTAAAAATAACGAGCCTGGATTTGATATGTATCGAACAGAAGATGCTTTGAATTTCGAGAAGATTACTACAAATGGATTTGGCGACAAATACAACTATGGCTGCTCATCTTTCCTAGCAACAGATCAAGGTTTGTATATCGGAACATGTAATCCATTCTACGGTGGACAACTCTACTTGCTAAAAGATGATATGAAGACCACAGTTTCTCTTAGCAAGACTAAAGCCACAGTATACATCAAGAATAAGAAGACAATAAAAGCTACTGTTACTAACCCTGTGGGAGATACTGCTTACACTACTTCAAATAAGAAAGTGGCTACAGTAAGCAAGAAGGGTGTGGTAACTGCCAAGAAGAAAGGTACAGCTAAGATTAAAGTTACAAACAATGGCGTAACAAAAACATTTACTGTTACAGTTAAGAACATCAAACTTAACAAGAAAAAGAAAACTATTAAGATTGGTAAATCGTTTAAGCTTAAGGTTAAGAAAGGTTTAGTTGGAAAGGCTAAATATAAATCTAGCAACAAGCGAGTAGCCAAGGTTACTAAGAAAGGTAAAGTTAAAGCTGTTGGATATGGTAATGCTACTATTACAGTTAAGGCCAATGGCAAGAAACTAAAATGTAAGGTTAAAGCTAGATGGCGTTAACTTTAGGCAAAAAGAAGCGAGCTACACGCTCGCTTCTTTTTTACTTCATATTTATAGTGATGTATCTATGACAACCATAACACTTCCCATTACAATTCCAATCAAGAAAATATACTGAGCTATGCTGACTTTTTCTTTCATAAAAATACGTCCTCCAATCATTACAAAGACTGGATAAACAGCCAACATAGGATCTGTCGAAACTGAATTCATCGCCATTGCATAACTGTATAGACAAATAGCGATGTTATCTGTAATAGCACCAAGCAATCTAGGTGCACTCCTTTTTGTAAATGGGTTGTAAGGTTTCTTTTCCTTTAATAAAATATAAATCCAAAATCCTAGAGCAAAAAGTGCATATTCCATTCCGATAATGATAATGCAATCGGACTCTGGCATAGCATATCCATAATTCTTGTCTAGGCAAACACCTGTTACTATAGTTTCCATAGCATCGGCTATAGCAAATATAACTGGGAATATCAATGTGCCCAGACCAATTCTCATCCATTTTTTATTCTGATACTTATCACTCTGCTTCGCCTCTTTGTTTCGGACAATTGAAAGCATAATAATACAGATAAGTATTACCAGTATTCCTGCGGATCTTAAAGGAGTTAACAGTTTTGTAATTGAATCTACCCTTCCTAGAGCGAGATATGCAATGATAAGCAGAATTGTGGATGTTCCTCCACTGATTGACTCCACGGGCGATTCTACTGTCGCCTCATTATAAACATATCCTTTAAAGGAAACTGTGTTGAGTATTGGATATACAATACCAAACAATGTAACTGGCCAAAATCTTAAAGCACTTTCCCATATTGAAAACGATTCATTTCTTGTCATTAAATATGCAAGGGCTATTACAAAAAACACAAGGCCAATACAAACAGAAAATTTCAAACAAATAAATTTCTCTTTGACATCTTTAGCCCCTACTTTGTAAAGTAAACTAGTGGATGACCATAAAAGGATAGTCATAACAACTAGCATTAACCATGTGGCTTTTTCCATTAATTCTCTCCAAATTAACTTCTGTAATTATTTATTCTATGATAGCTTGTTTTATTAGTTTTATATAATTGTTTAAAAACATTATAGTTTTTATCGTATATTTCTTTGTTTTCAGCATTTGGAACATATGCGTGATTAACTTTTACTAATTTCTTTGAAAGTTCTAACATATCTACATTCTTAACGCCTGCTGCCACCATAATAGCGGTTCCCGCTGCTCCCACTTCTCGTGGGTTATCTACTGTCTCTATTGTTCTGCCAGTAACGTCTGCCAGCATTTGACACAACATATGTGATAAAGAACCTCCTCCCACAAATCTAATAGGGTCTGAAGTCTTTGTCTTTTTCATCGAGCATTCTAACATCCATCGATAATGGTAGCAAATTCCTTCTAAAGTGGCACGAAGCAAATCTTTCTTGTCATTCTTCAAACTAATATTAAAGAACATTCCGCCAGCCTTTGAGTCTTCAAATGGACATCGGTTTCCATGAAGCCATGGGGTGAATATTACGCCATTTGCTCCAGGCGATACTTTGGCTATTTCACCTTCCAAGTAATCAAAAACATCTATCACATTGCCATCCGAATCAGTCTTTTTAGTTTTTCCTGAATAAATATCAATTTCGTCCAAAGCAATATGCTCTAGCGCCCAATCAATACACTTACCTGCAGTTTCTAACTCAGCATAATAGTTAAAATAACCTTGTTTGGCCGAAAGCACGCCAGTCATATTTGCACTAACATCACATGTTTGATAATCCATAAAAGTGGATACCCATCCAGATGTTCCAATGTAAATATGTGTATCTCCTGGAGTAGTACATCCCGCACCTATATTTACAAAAGTAGTATCTCCGCCACCGCCAAAGACCTTGGTGCCTTCTACTAATCCTAACTCTTCTGCCGCTTTTTTTGTTAATCCTCCAACCAAATCTGTACTATTAACAATCTCTGGCATATGCTCATCATTTACCTTATACATTTTTAGAAGACCTTTGTTCCAGCCTTCCTTTCCTTTTCGTGTATCATAAAGGAATGTGGCAAATGCTGTATCAGCAGTTCTTACTATTTTACCTGTACTACGCGCTAATAAGTAATCACCTACATCTAACCATTTGTATAATCTATTAAAAACGTCCGGCTCGTTGTTTTCTACCCACTTGTATTTCCAAACTGGATCCTTAGGACTGAGCGAAGCGGCATGATTAACTTTTAGATTGCGCAAAATTTTATATAGGCTACAACCAGAAATCTTAACGATTCCTCTTCCCATACAATCCTCATACTCTTTAATCGCTCTTTGATCTAAGTAATTCATAGGAGCTCTTAATGCTTTTCCATTCTCATCCACAAAAACACAACCTTGCATCTGTGAACAGAATGCGAGTCCTTCTATTTGTTCAGGCTTAACATCTGATGATTTAAACAAGTCCTTTGTCGAGGAACAAATGGCATTCCACCATTCCTCAGTGTCCTGTTCTGCAGCTCCATTGTCGGAAATATAAAGATTATAATCTGCGCGAGAACTCGTCACTAATTTAATTTCTGAGTCTATCTTGAACAAACAAGTTTTAACACTACTCGTTCCAAAGTCATAAATTATAGTATACATTAGTCCTCCTTAAGATGAATGTTCCAGCCTGTGTCAATCTTCTCTTTAACTTCTTTAATAGTTTCCGAATCCAAATCTGGCCAATCAACTACTGTACTTGCCTTATCCTTCACCACCAAATGGGCTTTTTCAGCACACAAAGCGATTGGCGTATCTGAAAGAGAATCAGAATAAAAATTATCAATCACTGGAAAGCCAAGATCAAATATATGTCTCGCCTTTTCCTTTGCATACATCAAGTTATTAGTAAAAACTCCAAACTCACGATCAAACTCTGTAGCCATAAACTTTACACCGAGTCTATTTGCTATTGGCTCAATCAAACAATCAGGCGATGCACTAATAATTAGATCATCATCTTTCTTTTGTTTGAGATACCACGATGCTATTCTCTTTTCGTTTTTATTCCAATATTTTTCGATTTGTTCGTCGAAGTCATCTATCATTGTAAGATAACTCAAAAACTTTCTATGTTTTAAGTATTCAGGTATTTTGCCCATTTTTCTTTGTATCATAACCTTAACCAGTTTAGGAAAATAGGTGAACCACAACTTAGGGTGTCGTTTCATACACCAAATACAAAAGTCTATCGCACAATCCGTTGGATATATTGTTAAATCAAAATCGTATACATTCATTTAAGTCTCTCCTCAAGTTTTACCCTTTCCCTTGTTCTACTTCTTCTATTTCATCTTGCGATGCTTCCTTCAAAGAATACGTGTCAAAAGCAGGTGTAGTTGGTAATTCTATCTGTATTCTACTAATCTTATTGATAGTTCCCTCTCCTTGGTCCATCTTCAAATCAAAAACATGTCCACCTTGAGTTCTATCTTCAGATACAAAGTGCAAATGCCAACCCGGTGCATTAATTCCGTCCATATGGTCTGGAAAATAAACACACACTAGCGTTCCTTTAATATCGCTAAAGAAGAAATCCTTCTGTGTTTCTTTAAGAATATCTTTAAGCGACACGTGATGCGATCTGTACGCAGACTCTGATCTAGCACACACCTTAGAAAAACTACCATCTATACGTACCATATGCATACTGTTTAGTCCGAAGTCCTCTTCTATCTTCACATCAAGTATCTGCTTTAGTTTATCTATATCTTCAATGTCCTGAACAGAAAAGTCTTTGCCCTCGGCAAAGAAAGTAGTGACTGCAAATGGTACACCCATATTTCCTTCGGCTTGGACCACTGCTCCATCTTCCTGAGCGCGGTAACATTTGCCATCTACCATAATCATCTCGCCATCGACATTCTCAAATGTGCCAAGTCCGATATCGCCATTTTCTAAAAATTCATCTACAGAAACCACAGCTCTGGAATAACCCATAGCCAAAGCTTGCAATGTAGATACCTGGTACATAACTTGTTCCATCCGTTCCCTCCTAAACACTTTCACTAAATAATTATACCACTTG
>CADBBS010000091.1 GCA_902793045.1 uncultured Lachnospiraceae bacterium | reverse complement strand
GTTCCAGTGTAATAATGAGTATTTCCTGGCCACTCATTATATATATCTGTTCCATCATTTCCTATTGCTGTTGAGGCTGTTGATACTGGTACCCATGGACTTATTGTATATGTACCTGTTATTGCCTGGGCTGTGAATCCATTTAGTTTACTCTCAACTTTTGCAGTATAAGTACCACCAGGTGTTAATCCTGTGAACGTATGTCCTGCAGAAATGTTTGCGTGTGTTACTGTTGCTGTGGCTACCGGTGTTCCTGTAGCTGATGATCCACTATATAGTGATACGTCATAGTTTTCACCAGAAACATCTGCTGGTGGTTCCCATGTTACTTTCAAGCTGTTACCACCGATAACATCTCCGTAGATATTATTAGGTGTCTGTGGCATTTCAACAAATGAATAATCCATGTTGTCTATTTCCATGCCCTGTGTTGCATTGGCAAACTGAAATTCAGTATTATATGCATTTGTATTATTATTCGCATTACTAATAAAATCTATTGATATTGTATTTGTTCCAGACGCAATTGTTATTTCACTACCTTGATTATATCCGTTTTGATACAAGAAGGCTTTTCCGCCTGCTTGAGATGCATCAAATGTATATGTCATTCTGTATTTATGACCTGCTGTACAATTTGCGTATGCAACATTGTTTGGTATTCTAATTGCTTCTCCATAGTAGTACTCAGGATCTGTCTGTTGTACTGCTACATGCTTTAATCTAGCATCCTGTAGAGAAGTTAATGAGCCATCGAAATATTCAGTATTTCCTGGCCATTCATTGAATAGTTTAATTCCATTGCTACCAATATTAGTGTTTTGCGCTACAGTTGGAATCCAATCCACTGTAATATCCTCATTTGTAGGAGTTAAGACAAATTCTGTAAGGTTTGCCCATCCAACATTAAGTTGGAAATATACCTGTCCTGATGCAGGTGCTGTATACTCTAGTTCAATATCGATGTCATCTCCAGCATCCACGCCCACTTTGTGATTGTAGTTGCTAGTTATGTCATTGCCTGTGCTGGCATCTGTTACTACTGCAAATATAGTATTTGTTCCTTGGTTTAGAGTTCCTGTATTTGCAACATTGTATGTCAATTTATAAGTACGACCTGCTGTTACGGAAACTACTGGTGTTCTTGTTTGTAAAGCACCTTCATCTTCAGCATAATTAGCGACCTTCATATGGAATGGGTCGCTAAATGAGGTTCCACCTTTGTACTGGGAACCTGTCATTCCTGCATTTAATTTATATTGGAAACCATTTGTAGGAACCGTATGCCACGATGCATCTACTAAAGCATTCCAATAACCTTGAGCATCCGATGTAGTTTCTCCTGGTGTAGTACTTACTGCTGCATGAGGAGTAATCTCTACTTTGAAGTTTTCCAAAATAGTATTTTGATCTAAGCCCTGTAATTCGAAGTAGTCTACTATTACAACTCCACTAATAGCTTTTCCAGCAGTATATGTTGCTGTACCAGTTATTGTGTTTACACCGCTCACAACAGTATGGCTATTATCAGCATTTGAAAGCATTTTATACCTAAGTGTACCTCCTCCTGATTTACAATCAAAGGAGATGGTATAGTCATATGCTTGGGCGGTTATGGCATTACCCTCAGTATCCTTTTTATCTGATATCTTTTCACCGATCTGCCAACTCCATGCATTTCCACCACCAGCTGTTTTGTTCAGGCTGAAGCCATTAGTAGTGGTGTCATATGAGAAGTTGTTAGCCCACTCACTCCAAAAATACCAATCACCAACTGTAGTGTTACCTTGTGGCGCTTGGGTCCATGTGTAGGCGTGTACATCCTCTTTTGGCGTAAATGTAATTCCGGTCACAGTAAATGCTACTGACATTACGATCGCCAAAATTCGTTTAAATGTTCGTTTCCCTTTCATGATTTGTCTCCTCTCCGTGTCTTAAAAATATCCGCAAAATACCTTAATAGTCCTATCAACCATTCTTTTTTGATAGAACTTCCTCACATACTATTAAATTTTCCTATTTTGTCCGTTTTTCATTGCCTGTTTATAGTTCCGTAAACAACTCGATTTTCCCTTTATTTATCGTGCTTGTAGCACAATTTGATTGGTCCAAAAATAGACCGTTCCCTAAAAAAGGGCACAAAAACCGATAATTGTTAATACTATTGTATAATATTATGGTTTTTTATTCAATAGGAAGGGTATTTTCATTAAATTTTCATCAAATTTCAATTTTTTATCATTTTTCATGTATTTTTTAGCGTGATAAAGCACTAAAATTGACTTTTTAATGTGATAAAGTGCCAAAAATTTTTTTTACACAAAAAAAGAATTGCCCGAGGGCAATTCTTTTAATTTGTATTATTATTTAGCTTTTTTAATAGCGCTCCATCTGCCAAAGTATACTTTTCCAGTAATGATAGCATATGCTCTAGCTCGTACATATAATTTCTTAATCTTAGCAAACTTCTTACTCTTGATCTTAGTATTAAGTGTTATAGTATATCTCTTAACTATCGCTTTCTTGTTTTTCTTTGCATTCTTCTTACTCTTGTATACTGCTATCTGGTATCCGCTCACTCTGTTAAGCTTCTTCAAAGTTACTTTTATCTTCTTAGCGCTCTTCTTCGCTTTAATAACGGTAGCTGTTCCAGGTATGTTACTGTACTTTGTTCCACCTGATGGTTTAACTGTAGGTTTCTTGTCAGTAGGATTTACTGTCTGATCCTTTGTTGGCTCATCTGTAGGTGCTACTGTTGGCTCAACCGGTGTTTCGCCTGTTGGTGCTACTGTTGGCTCAACTGGTGGTTCTGTAGTAGGTGCTACTGTTGGCGCATCCGTAGGCTTAACAGTTGGCGCCTTTGTAGTTGGTTCCTTTGTAGTAGGCGCTAGTGTGGTTGGAGCTAGTGTAGTTGGTGCAGCTGTGGTTGGGTCTGGTGGGTATTTGCCTGGGTTTTCCGCAAATACGCAAACCTCACGAGCCTGGAATCCATAATCACTAGGTGTGTCGACAAAGATTCTAACTGTATCAACACCAGCTTGCGCTAATCTCTCCTTTGTAAAGTCTGTGTCCACTACAAATCTGCCTGCGGCATTCCAACTGCCGTTTGTTCCCTCTGTTGGGAAATCTGCGCTAGTGACATCTGCCACTGTTCTAAATTCTCCATTGTAACCAAACTGTACTTTGTAGTTAGATGGATGGAACTTATTGTCCGCAGTTCTCCAATATACTACTACTTGATCTATAGTTGATGCATCGTATGCTTTGTCTAGGGCGATGTCGAACGAACCTTCTGGGTTTTGGTTATTGTCCACTGTTACAGCGTCCCAATTGTCCCAAACATCTATGATGCCGTCGTTCAAGTTTTCTGCTTTTCCTTCTCTGTGCTTTCCTACGTGAGAAGCAGTTCCCTTAAGTGCTAAGTTTCTATCTGTAGCAACAAGGCTGTCGTAGTAGTCCTGAGGTTTATGCTCCTTTGTAGTAGGCGCTTCTGTGGTAGGTCTAGCTGTAGTAGGCGCAGCTGTAGTTGGATTCTCGCTCCACTCTCTGCTGTCCTCGTAAGCCTGAGCCATATCAATGTTCCACTCTTGGCAAATCCAATTGTTACGTCTTGTTAGCCAGTCTCTTAGGAAATTGATAGGGTCCATCCATGTCTGCCAGTCTGACTCTCCCGCAAAGCTGTATCCATCGTTGTATCTGATAGGCCAGCCCGCGCCAAACTGTGACTTATCTCTATAGTTTCTCTCGAAACTTGTGCCGTATGTTTCAATCAAATGGTTGATACTGTTTACAGCTACAGAATCGTTTCTATATAGATTCTGGATCTGGAATTGCAAATCGTAGTAACGTTTCTTTACTAGCGCTTCAAATTCCGGATTTCTAAACAGTCTCTTATAGTACTCTTGATTTCGGCAACGGAATCCTTTGGCGCTGTCGCCGTTCACATAGTAATCCGTGTAATACGAACTCTTGCAGTTTCCACTCGACAAATCCAAATCCCACATAGGACCCGCGTATAGTTTGTTGTCTTTTATATAGAATCTAGTCGAACTGAAATTGAAGTCTACGTTTTTGAAATACTCGTTTGCGATATAGAAATCGACAAATGTATCTATATCAATATAACGAGAGATTTCATACAAATCATCTCCGTTGTTCTTCAAAGTATTCTCGAACTCATTTAAGAATGTTCTTGCTCTATCTATCTTTGCGTTTACTTCATCATCTGAAAGGTCGTCGCCTTTTTCAGGATCGTTTACGTCAAAGGTCTGACGGAGGATGCCTGTCGTGAAGTGATCCACATCTGGCTCGTTTCTTGTTCCTACCTCCAGTAGGATATCATTGTTCTCCGCATTATATGCATCTGTTTCTACACGGTTGCTCTTTGCCTCTACTGGCTCGCAAAGCTGGTAGTTTCCTTTGAACTCGCCGTTTAGGTAAACATCTACATAGCGGCTCTGCGAAGTATATCTAACTCCGTTTTCCAAGCCAAAGTTGTATGAGAGTGTATCTCTCATAAGCGACTTGTCCATTGAGTTTGCAAGCAAGTTCCACTTCTTACCCTTTGGAAGACCTAGCACGCTAGTCTTTCCACTGAACTTGATGTTCCATGCTTTCTTTGGCTGACCCGCTGTTGTGTTTCCGCGAATCTTGATGTTTGATTTGGAATCCACTATATCAGCATATGTCTTGAAAGATGCCGCATTAGGATGTGCGCCTGTATCGTCTATGCAGGCTTGTCCCTTTGATCCGCCATCTTGATCTACTACTGTCACGCTTACATCATTTTCCGTATGATAGTCTGATGTAATGTTTCCTGACTTAATGTAGATTTGTGGAATGTCTGTAAACACTCCCGTCTGAACAGACTTGTTGAATTTTTTGGATGCTTTTTCTGATAGCACTTCCACGCCGTCCACTGTCACATACGCTGCCACTCTCATCTGATGTTCACCAGGTGTAATTTGGCTTAACTGTTCATTTGTGACATAATCACCAGAACCCGTGATAGTTGCCACCGGTTCAGTTGCATCATCGACAAAGACTTTGTAGCCCTCTGCCGCTGTAGGCGCTGTAAAGTAAATCAAATATTTACCTGTCCAATCACAATAACTTGTCACCGACAAATTTGTGACTGGATTCACTTCTGCTGCTTGCACGTTCTTAGGTCTGAAGTTAATGTTTGCGCAAGTAACAACTAGTGCAATCACTAGCATCACGCTCGTTACTTTTCTCATAACCTTCATAAAAACCTCTTTCACGCAAAGAAAGTAGAGCCAAAGGCCCTACTTCCCTCACTATTTATTTATTCTTATAATTATTTTTTAATCTTTGCTTTCTTTACTTTTGACCAAGGTCCGTAAACTTTCTTGCTTCCGTCTAGTGTGTAAGCTCTAACTCTGATGAAGAGTTTCTTCTTATTCTTAAGTTTCTTTGACTTAATCTTAACTTTAACTTTCTTTGTGAATTTCTTTACTAAAGCTTTCTTGTTCTTCTTTGCTTTTTTCTTATTCTTATATATAGCTACTTGGTAACCTTTGGCACCTTTAGTCTTTTTGATTTTAATTGTAATCTTTTTAGCAGACTTTTTCTTTGTCGCTTTCTTAACCTTAGTCTTACCTGGAACTTTAATTACAGGAATAGGCTTAGGCGCTTTTGTAGTCTCAACTGTAGCAGGCTGTTGTGTAGGCGCCTGTGTAGTTGGTTGTCTAGTGCCTGGAGGTGAGTATGGTTCAAGAGTTGGCAACTGAGTATCATCATGCAACTCATCGCCCCATGGATTAGTTACAATATCTCCAATACCACTGCTAGTAGTTTCGGCTGGTTGTGAACTTGTGAACAAGTTGTCCCATGGATTATCTATAGTTTGTCCTGGGTTATCATCTGGATCAGCCTTAACATAAATGCCAACACTACAAACTAGCGCTAGTGTAATT
>CADBBS010000090.1 GCA_902793045.1 uncultured Lachnospiraceae bacterium | reverse complement strand
GAAGGGCGACAAAGTTGCCATCCTTATGATGAACTGCCTAGACTGGCTTCCAATTTACTTTGGAATTCTAAAGTCGGGTGCTTTGGCGGTGCCTATGAATTTTAGATTTGACGCGGAAGAGATTGATTACTGTCTAAAGTTAGCAGAGGCTGATGTCCTAATTTTCGGACCAGAGTTTATCGACCGTCTAGAAAAGATTCAGGATGATTTAAAAGATGTGAAACTTTATTACGTGGGTGGTGGATGTCCAGACTTCGCCGAAGACTTCGACAGCCAAATTCACGGACAGTCTTACAAGAAGCCTGATGTGGAATTGACTGACGATGATTACGCAGCAATTTATTTTTCATCAGGAACTACAGGTTTTCCAAAAGCCATTTTGCACAAGCATAGAAGTCTAACACACTCAGCTATATGCGAGCAGAAGCACCACGGACAGACTAGGGACGATGTTTTCCTTTGCATTCCGCCTCTATACCACACGGGTGCAAAGATGCATTGGTTTGGAAGTTTGATTAGTTGTTCAAAAGCTGTGCTACTTCGCGGTGTTACACCTAAGACTGTAATGGAAGCCGTTTCAAATGAAGAGTGTACAATCGTTTGGCTTCTAGTTCCTTGGGCACAAGACATTTTGCTTGCGATAGAAAAGGGCGACATTAAGTTGGAAGACTACAAACTTGATCAGTGGCGTTTGATGCATATCGGTGCGCAGCCAGTACCACAAAGTTTGATTAAGACTTGGAAAAAGTATTTCCCAAATCACGACTACGATACAAACTACGGACTCAGTGAGTCTATTGGACCAGGTTGTGTGCATTTGGGAATTGAAAATATTGAGAAGGTGGGCGCAATTGGCGTGGCCGGCTACGGTTGGGAAGCAAAGATTGTGGACACTGATGGAAATGAAGTTCCTAACGAGACAGTGGGAGAACTTATCGTCAAAGGCCCTGGAGTTATGGAGTGTTACTTCAATGACCCAGAAGCTACAGCCGAGAGTTTGAAAGACGGCTGGCTATACACAGGTGATATGGCAGAGAAAGACAAAGACGGTTTCATCTATCTAGTTGATAGAAAGAAAGATGTTATTATCTCTGGTGGAGAGAACTTGTATCCAGTACAGATTGAGAACTTCTTAAGTAAGCATCCAAAGATTAAGGATGTAGCTGTTATAGGTTTGGCTGACACTCGTTTGGGTGAGATAGCAGCAGCAGTGATCGAATTAAAACCTGGTGAAGAATGCACAGAGGATGAGATAAATGAATTTTGTTTGGATCTTCCAAGATACAAAAGACCACGTAAGGTTATTTTTGCCGATGTACCAAGAAACGCAACAGGTAAGATTGAAAAACCAAAAATGCGTAAGATGTACAACAGCGAGAATTTGGTAGACGCACAGAATAAGGCGTAAAATAAAATAATCAACTGAAAAAAATCAGGCTAATAAGCCTGATTTTTTTATGCCAAAAGCCCTGATATACTACGCATATCAGATATTAGTATACCTTTACAGGTATACTAATATAAAACAATTGTTGGTACGGATAATTAGAATGCTTTAAATATATAATGTATGCCACTGTAATAGGTTACATTATTATTTTTATGATATCTTTTATTTTTAAAGATAGTGACTAGGGACGTTCTATTGACTGTTAGTGATGTGGCAATGAATGTTTAGATGAGAATAAAAATAGATAAAATTATAAAAAGTGATAAGGAGGAAAAGTGATGAGTATTTTGAAAAAAATATTATCAATACTAGTGTGTATTGCAATTATTGGGTTAGGAATTGTACCAGTAGAAAATCCTAATGTTCAGGCTTCTACCGAAAGAGGTTCATGTGGAGAAAATGTTACATGGCAGTATGATACCGAAACAAAAGTGTTGATATTTAGTGGGACAGGGGAAATGGATACGGCTCCGTTAATGGATTTTTCTCAAGATGTGAAAAATGTAATTGTAGAATCAGGTATTACGAATATAAAGGGATTTAGATACCCTAATATGTCTTATTGTTCTATTCCCAACACAATAGTTAATATTGAAAATTATGCTTTTAGTGAATGCGAATCTTTGGAAAATATATCCCTACCAAATAGTGTTATCACTATAGGAGAGGCGGCATTTAGTAGATCTGGAATAAAAAGAATAAGTATTCCTGCTAGTGTAAAATCTATAGGGAGAAGTTCTGCTGCGATTGGGAATCCTTTTTCATATTGTAAAAACCTTGCAGAAATAAAAGTTGATAGTAATAATCCATATTATGATAGTAGGAATGATTGCAATGCTATAATAGACAAAACTTATAATGCTTTAATAAGTGGTTGCTACAGCACAGTAATTCCTGAAAGCGTTTTGGAGATTTCTAGTAATGCATTTGATGGTTGTGAAAAGTTAACTAGTATTTTCATACCGAAAAGAGTTAATCATGTTGGGTATTCGTTTGCAAACTGCAAAAATCTCACAGAAATAAAAGTAGATGAAAACAATCCTTACTTAGATAGTAGGAACAATTGTAATGGAATTATAAAAACCGGGACAGATGAATTTTGTATAGGATGTAAAAATTCGATAATTCCGTATGGTGTTAAAAATATAAGGGCTAGTGCTTTCTCTCACTGTGATGGTTTGAATAGAATCTCAATTCCATCTACAGTGTTAGAAATAGAGAATAATGCATTTTTTAATTGTCCTTCTTTGACTAGTGTGACGATATCGGAAGGATTAACTAAGATTGGACAAAATGCGTTCTCTTACTGTACTAATTTGTCAGAAATTAATATTCCTGAAAGTGTGAATGAAATTGGAGCATATGCATTTCGTGAATGTGAAAATTTGAAAACAATCAATATTCCGTTAGGAGTTAATATAATAGAAGGTAGCACTTTTCTTGGATGTAAAAAACTTGAAAGTGTTATTGTCCCAGAAAGTGTAACAACAATTTCTGGAAAAGCATTTGAGGGATGTACTGCTATGACTAGTATTGTGATTCCAGATAATGTAACATCAATAGCCGCATCTGCTTTTAATGGTGATACTAAGTTGACTATTGTTGCTCATAAAGGCAGCTACGCAGAAAGTTTTGCATTAAGTAATGGAATAGCCTTCCAAGATATAGATGCTGAAACAACAACTGTTGCGCCAACAACTACATCGGTTAAACCTACAACAACGCCTATAATAACAACTGAACCTCTTGTTACTACATCGAAAAAAGAGGAGACAACAAAAGGGGAAATAGCCACAACTAGCGAGCCGATAATTATCGGAAATCCTAGACCTACATCTATTAAAACAATAAAAGCTAAGAAGAAATCGTTGAAAATAAAATGGAAAAAGGTAAGTGGAGTACATGGCTATAAAATACAGTATTCGAGAAAGAAAAACTTCAAGAAAGCGAAAACAATAACAGTAAAATCATATTCAAAAACTTCAAAAACAATTAAAAAACTAAAGAAAAAGAAGAAATACTATGTAAGAATAAGAACGTTTAAGATCGTTGGTGGAAAAATATATCAATCAATATGGTCTAAAGTAAAGTCAAAGAAGACAAAGTAAATAGTATATAAAAAGATAAAAAGACGCATCAAATGATGCGTCTTTTTTGATAAAACTATTGACGCAAAGGAAAAACAGTAGTAAAATACAATTAAATTAAACATCCGTAAAAAAATAAAAAATACGGATTTTTGGTAAAAGAGGTAAAAAATGTTATATTCACACAAAGAATGCTTAGAAAAATATAAGAGCAATTATAAAATTAAACAGGCAGTTAGTGAAGGAAAGCTGTTTAAGTTAGCATCAGGTATATATTCTGATAAAAAAAATGTTCCGGATACGGCTATCATTAGGAAAAAATATCCTAAATCAGTATTCACTCTTAATAGTGCATTTTATTATCAAGGATTAACAGATACTATCCCAATGTATTATTATTTGTTAACAGATAAAGATTCATCAAAAATTTCAAATAAGCAAGTAAAACAGAGTTTTGATAATTGTCGAAGTATGGATATGGGAGTTGAGATAATAAATTATAATGGGGATGACATTACAGTCTTTTCTAAAGAAAGGTTATTAGTTGAGTTAATTCGAAATAAGAGCAAACTTCCATATGATTACTATAAAGAGATAATTGGGAATTATCGTAAGATTATTTATGAATTGGATTTTGAGGCAGTGGAAGAGTATGCTAATAATCTTCCAAAGACAAAAATGGTTATGGAGACTATTCAATCGGAGGTTTTTTAGATGAAATTACAGAGTATGATAGACGAATTAGAAAAAGAGGGGTATTTAAAACAAGATGCCATAGCAAAAACAGCTCAAGATATTATTCTAAAAGCAATTAGCGAGAGTAGTTTTTCTGAAAAAGTTACTATTAAAGGTGGAATAGTAATGAGAAATATTAGTGGCAATTCAAGGAGAACAACTCAAGATATTGACCTAGATTTTATGAGGTATTCTATTTCTGAAAACAATATTGATAGTTTTATTGAGAAAATTAATAAAGTTCCAGATATAAAGATTGAGCGCATAGGATCGATTACTGAATTAAATCAGCAGGATTATCAAGGAAAGAGTGTTAGGATAAAAATAACAGATAAAGAAGGAACTTTCATTGAAAGTAAAATTGATATAGGTGTTCACAAACATCTTGATATAGATCAAGAGAAATTTTGTTTTGATATTTATCGTGAGAAAAAAGGAGTATCTCTTTTTGCAAATTCTTTAGAGCAAATTTTTACTGAAAAAATATGTTCTTTGCTTAGATTTGGACAGTTTAATACAAGGTACAAAGATATTTTCGATATATATTACTGCTGCGATAAAGTTGACAATAAAAAAATAATGGAATGCTTTAATGTTTATATTTTTAGAAATAAAGACATGAAAGAAAGAAGCATAGTTGAGGTCATCAGAAGACTAGAAAATACTTTTAAAAACAAACAGTATAGAGAAAGAGTAGATAAAAGCGACAAGAGATGGTTGGATACTGAAATAGATGAAGTTTTAGAGACTATCATTAACTATTTGAAGAATCTAATGGATTAAATGACTATCAAAAACTTTTTTGAAAATATGCTATACTTTTCGATATGTTGAAAAGAATTACTTGGATTTAAATTGATATATGACGTGATAAATGAACTGATAAATGGATCGATAAATGATTTGATATACGATTAGTTAGTGGGAGGCTATTAATGAATAAAAAATCAGAATACTTCACAATACCAAATTTAATGGGCTACTTTAGAATACTATTAGTACCAATATTTTTGTGGCTGTTTGTTAAGTCGGAGCACACTCCAGGATACAATGTATATTACTGGTTGATGTTAGTTACTATTGGAGTGTCTGGATTAACAGATTTCTTTGACGGTCGCGTGGCTAGAAAATTTAACCAAGTGACTGACTGGGGAAAGATGCTAGACCCTATTGCGGACAAGATTACGATTGGTGCTATTATAGTGGCGCTTGCCATTAAGTATCCGATAGTTCTAGCGATGGTTACATTATATATAGTAAAAGAAGGATACATGTCCATTATGGGAATGATTCTTTTAAAGAAAGGTCAAAAGATAGAGGGCGCGATGTGGTACGGTAAAGTTTGTACATTTGCTACGTACGTAATTATTATTGCGCTACTTGTGGTTAAGGAAATGCCGCAGATTTGGGTGGACATTTTGGTATATGTAAATATGGCAATTATGCTTTTCACATTTATAATGTACATTCCTTATCACATAAAGAAGCTTAAAGAGGCAAAGGCCTCAAGCAATCAAGACTAATAAATATAATAGATTAATAAGTATATTATAGAAAGAAAAAAATTATGAGAGATTATGTTTGTGTCGATATAGAAACTACTGGCATCTCGCCACAGCATGCACAGATTATTGAGATTGGTGCGCTTAAGGTTAGAGATGGTGAAGTGGTGGACACATTTTCAAAATTAATAGATCCGTTAAGAGAAGTGCCTACAGAGATAACTGCGCTTACTGGCATCAATACAGAAATGGTAGAGGGAGAACCTACTATTGATATTGTCTTGCCGGAGTTTATCGACTTTGCAGGGGACGATTTGCTTCTCGGACACAATGTGCGTTTTGAC
>CADBBS010000089.1 GCA_902793045.1 uncultured Lachnospiraceae bacterium | reverse complement strand
TCATTTGAGTCAGGAGAAAGAGGTTCCAATTATTATAGATACAGTTGGAAAACCTAAGTCTGGTTATAAGAGCAGTATCAAGGTTACGCCAAAGAATGTAAAACTAGTGGGTGATACTGATAAACTTAAGAAAGTAGATAAATTGGTAATAGAAGATCCAATTAATATAAAAGGTAGAAGCAGCGATATTGAACTCGATATTAACTTGGACAAATATGTAGAGGATGGACTTTATATAGAAGGAAGTCACACCGCAAGAGTTAAAGTTACAATCGAGAAAAAATAATAGAGGTTATTATGGGAAAGATATTAGTGACAGGTGGCGCAGGTTATATCGGTAGCCACACTGTAGTAGAGTTGATAGATAACGACTACGACGTAGTAGTGGTAGATAATCTATCCAATTCATCAAAAGAGTCATTAAGTAGAGTGGAAAAAATCACTGGTGCTCAAGTTAAGTTTTATGAAAATGACATAGCAGATATGGATGCTATGGATAGAGTCTTTGTCGAGAACGACATAGATGCTGTCATTCATTTTGCAGGGCTTAAAGCTGTGGGTGAGAGTGTTGAAAAACCACTTGAATACTATAAAAATAATATTTCTGGGACACTGAATATGTGTGAAGTTATGAGAAAGCACGGTGTTAAGAATATTATCTTTAGTTCATCAGCCACTGTTTATGGAGATCCAGAGACGGTTCCTATTACTGAGGAATGTCCAAAGGGAGTTTGTACAAATCCATATGGTTGGACTAAATCTATGTTGGAACAAATTTTGATGGACTTTAATGTAGCAGATTCAGAGTGGAATGTCATTTTGCTTAGATACTTCAATCCTATCGGCGCCCACAAGAGCGGTTTGATAGGCGAAGATCCAAACGGCATCCCAAATAACTTGATGCCATATATTACTAAGGTTGCAACTAAGCAACTTGAAAAATTAAATGTCTTTGGCGATGACTACCCAACACCAGATGGCACTGGCGTGAGAGATTACATCCATGTAGTTGATTTGGCTAAAGGTCATGTTAAGGCATTGGAAAAAATAGTTGAAAACCCTGGCGTTAAAATATATAATCTAGGGACGGGCAAAGGATACAGCGTTTTGGAAGTTGTTAAGAACTTTGAGGAAGCTAGTGGAGTTGAAATTCCATATGTTATTGCCCCTAGACGTGCAGGAGATATTGCAGAGTGCTATGCAGATGCGTCTTTGGCAAAGGAAGAATTGGGCTGGGAAGCAGAATTCGGAATTAAAGAGATGTGCGCAGACTCATGGAATTGGCAAAAAAACAACCCAAGTGGTTATAATAAGGAATAATATTATTTATGGCTAAAAAAGAGAAAACAAAATGGGAAAAACTGAAAAGTGTTAGAAGAAAGAAAAGAATCCTTATAACATTTGAAGCATTATTTGCAGCACTTATCATCGCGATAGGTATAATTTGGTTTGTGCCACCGGTAAAGGCTGCATTTATTAAGGGCATTTCTCAGACATACATTGGCAAACAGTTAATGAAGTGGTTTGGAAGTGAAGCTTTCGAAAAGGGTGTCTTTGACGATGAGTTCGATAAGAGCAAACTTATTAAGAACAATTTGAAGTACAAGTATTCTAAGGAATATATGAACTTTGTGTTGTTTGGCGTGGACTCGAGAAAGAAGGAACTTAATACTTCTAACAGCGATTCAATTTTGATTGTTAGTATCCACAATACAACTGGTGATGTTAAGATGGCATCAGTTTATCGTGACACTATGATGGCTATTTATAATAAGGATGGCGAGCAGAAGGATTACTTTAAAGTTAACTCTGCATTTTCAAATGGTGGAGCGGAGGCTGCTATCAATACTTTAAATAAGAACTTAGATTTGGATTTGACGGACTACGTTACAGTTAACTTTGGCGGAGTCGCGAGAATCATAAATACGCTTGGTGGAATTAAGGTCAATTTGACGAAGGAAGAAAAGCAGCAGATTAACTACCATATGAAGAGCACTATCAGTTCCACAGGCAAGCGCGGCAAAAAAGTTAAGAAGACTGGTAAGAATATTAAGCTAAACGGTATTCAGGCAGCTACTTACTGTCGTATACGTAAAGCAACATTTATAGATCCAGAAACTCATAAGAGAATTAGTAATGACTTTGGACGTGCAGCTAGACAGCGAAGCGTTATCATGAAACTAGTTGATAAAGCTAAGAGGGCTGGAGTTAGTCAGTTAGAGGAAATGGTGGATGAGGTTCTTAATGCTGATGCAGAGAAGAACAGAATTATTTCCACAAGTTTTGACTTTGATTCTATTGTGAATTTGATTCCAGTGCTGTTTGATTTCGAGTTAAACGGAAGTGAAGGTTTTCCATCAAAACTTCAGACAGGTACATACAACGGCGCAAGCTATGTAGTTCCACAGACTTTGGCTACTAACGTTAAGGAACTTCACAAGTATTTATACAACGAGAAGAATTATCAACCTACATCGACAGTTAATGATGCTAGTTATACAATAGCAACAAGAACTGGAGTAAATGAAAGTTCTGATGGATTTGATCCGACAAAGATTGAGGGAATAGATAAAAGCCAAAAAGGCGATTCAGATGATTTTGATTATGATGATCACTGGAAGAGCCCATACTTCAGATAAATCATATATTTTTTAAATACAAAGAAAAAAGCAGTGTACTCACTTAAAATCGTTCGTACAGCTGCTTTTTTCTTTTGTGAAAATATGATTTATCTAATGTATTTGCGAGTGATTGTGAGGAAATAACATAATTGTGTTTTCTGTACACAAATTGGACACATATAGAAAATATAATAGTCAACAGAATATAACTGATTCAATATATATGGAACAAGGAGGGTTGTTATGTATTACGAAGAATTCGATAACAAGGAAAGTGAAAACAATGAATTTGTGGACGCTGAATATGAAAATGTGAACGACGAGAATGGTTCAACAGGTGGTAGTGATAAACCACCAAAGAAAAAAGGTAATGGGCCACTGATAGGTTTGATTATTGCGATTGTAGTTATAGGGTTAGGTGTTTGTACAATTGGAGGATGCTTCTTACTTAGAATGAAAGATAACTCTAATCAAATACTTAGCAATCAAAAAGAGACAACAGCAGAGCAAGACATTGGTAATACTAAAACATCAAACAATGCAGGCAATTATACTGTGACAGATGTTTCTGGAGTAGTGGAAGATGCCATGCCATCAGTAGTGGCTATTACTAGTACTACATTTGTCGAGAGCAGTAACAATGATATTTACGATTTCTACTTCGGCAATGGCTATGGAAATGGTAATAGTGGTAAACAAAAACAAGAGCAAGTGTCTGCAGGTTCTGGATTTATAGTTGATCAGAATAATAACGAACTATTGATTGTAACAAATAACCATGTAGTGGAAGGCGCAGATAAACTTGCTATTCAGTTTTATGGACAGAAAAACAAGGAAACTGTATCAGGCACTATTAAGGGTACAAACGATAAATTAGATGTAGCTATAGTTGCAGTTGATATGAGTAAGATTCCTGCGAAGATTAAGAGCGGAATTAAGAAAGCTACTTTAGGTGATTCAAATCAGGTTAAAGTAGGTAATGGTGCGATTGCAATCGGTAATGCACTAGGTTTTGGACAGTCTGTTACATCTGGCGTTATAAGTGCGGTAGATAGAACGGTTGAGATTGATAGTAAAAAGATGACATTGATTCAGACTGACGCGCCTATTAACGGCGGAAACAGTGGTGGAGCATTGTTGAATAAAAATGGGGAAGTTATAGGAATAAATGTTGCTAAATATTCTTCGGACAGCTCATCCTCAGGCAGCGTTGAAGGTATGGGATTTGCCATTCCAATTTCATCAGTAAAGAGCGAAATATCTAAACTTGAAAAACAGAAAACTCGCCAAAAACAAGATGAAGATTCAAAGGGATACCTTGGCATTACTGGAAGAACAGTAGATGCGCAGACTAGTGAATCATATTCAATTCCTAGAGGAGTTCAAGTGAATGACGTTATTGACGGAGAAGGAGCAGACAAAGCCGGAATTGAAGAAAATGATATCATTACTGAACTAGATGGTAGAACTATCGAGTCTTGGGAAGATTTGACTAGTGCACTTGATTACTATAAGGCTGGTGAAACAGTTAAAGTGAAAGTGGCAACTAGAGACAGTGGATATAAAACAAAGACTGTTAAGGTTACTTTGGGAAAACAACCTGAGGAGACAAGTGAAGGAAGTCAGGGTAACAATAACTATAATAATGATAATGGAAACTATGGAAACAGTGATGATGCCGAAGATTTCTTCAACTTTCCATGGTAAAATCCAAAATCATAAAGGGTCGCACTAACAATCGTTTGACCCTTTATGATTTTGTAGAGGAATAGTTAATTTCTAGCATAAAGGCAACAAAAAATAATGAGCAACGAACGATTCAAGTGAGTGTTCATTATTTTTTGTTTTTTTGTACTTTACATCGATATATGGTAAGATATTCGGTGGAATATTTTAATATTCGGGAGAAGAAAAATGAGTGAAAACAAGGACAAAAACAACGAATTTGAAAATGAAAATATAGTTGAAACTGATGAAGTTAGTACAGAAGATTCTGATGCTAAAAAGGATGAAACTACTGTAGAAAACAGTAATTCAAATGACGATTCTCAGTATGAAAAAGTTTGTTATGTTTGCCGTAGGCCTGAGAGCAAGTGCGGTAAACTATTTGACTTGCCTGGAAATGTAACTGTGTGTGAAGATTGCTTGCAGAAGAGCTTTCAGAGTATGCAGAACATGGGCATGGGAGTGAGCATTTCTAAAGAAGAATTGGAAAAATTGCTTAATACTCCGGGTGTTCATATGATGACACCAGAGGACCTTCGAAATGAAGTGCCTAACAAACAGAAACTTAAGAAAAAAGAAAAGCGCGAAGAGCCTTTGATTGATATCAACAAGATTCCTGCGCCACACAAAATTAAGCATATGCTTGATGACTATGTGATTGGTCAAGATCACGCGAAGAAGATTATGTCTGTGGCAGTTTATAACCACTACAAGAGAGTGGCTACAAACACTATGGACGAAATCGAGATTGATAAGTCAAACATGCTTATGATTGGACCTACAGGTTGTGGTAAGACATATCTTGTTAAGACTTTGGCAAGATTACTTGATGTGCCTTTGGCCATCACTGATGCTACATCGCTAACAGAGGCTGGATACATAGGCGATGATATCGAGAGTGTTATCTCAAAATTGTTAGCAAATGCTGACAATGATGTTGAGCGCGCAGAGACTGGTATCGTTTTCATAGATGAGATTGATAAGATTGCAAAGAAAGATACAACAAGAAGTCGTGACGTTAGTGGCGAGTCAGTTCAGCAGGGTATGCTTAAACTACTCGAGGGTAGTGAAGTGGAAGTCCCTGTTGGTGCTACTAGCAAAAACGCAATGGTTCCGCTAGCAACAGTGAACACTAGAAACATTTTGTTTATCTGCGGTGGAGCGTTCCCAGATTTAGAAGACATCGTCAAAGAACGATTAAATAAAGAAGCAGCTATCGGATTCAAGAGTGATTTGTCGGACAAGTACGACAAAGACCCTAACGTTATCAAGAATGTAACTGCGGATGACCTTCGCAAGTTTGGTATGATTCCAGAGTTCTTGGGAAGACTTCCAATTATGTTTACACTTGATGAACTTACAGAGGATATGCTTGTACAGATTTTGACGGATCCGAAGAATGCGATTATTGCACAGTTCCAGAAACTCCTAGAGTTAGATGAAGTTAAACTTCAATTTACTGATGAAGCGCTTCACGCTATCGCAAAGAAAGCAATGGAGAGAAAGACTGGAGCAAGAGCGCTAAGAGCAATTCTAGAAGAGTTAATGCTTGATATTATGTATGAGATTCCAAAGGATGACAATATTGGAACAGTAACTATTACTGAAGAGTACATCAATGGTAATGGTAGTCCTAAAATTGAAATGAGAGCGACTCACCATAAGGAGGCTCCAGACCCCGAAACTAAAAAGGAAGCACAAGCATAAAAAATCAAACATTGATAGATTGGAGAAATAAAATGAAACTAGCAAATATGGTAGGCGATAGGTTTAAAGAAAGACCAGCCAGTTGTTTAATAGATAGCCATGCGTTAATGGTTAGAGGTGGATACATTAAGAATGT
>CADBBS010000088.1 GCA_902793045.1 uncultured Lachnospiraceae bacterium | reverse complement strand
GCTACTCTTAGCCACCAGAACTTGATAGGGTTTCTGCCAAGTTTAGATGCAGCGAAGCAAATAAGCATTGTCATCATTATTCCGATAATCATTCTAAAGACTAACTGGTAACTGTATCCCCCGGCCACACTTAGACCAGTGTCAGCAGTTGTAATATCTACTGCGATAAATGCCGTTCCTCTAAACTGAGTGACAAAGTAGTTTATCAACGCAAGAACTAGTGCTGAAATTGATAGCACATAAATTGAAATCTTAAAACTATTTGAAATAGCATATAAAACCAGGAATATTGTAGTTAAGATAAATAGGTTAAACACAATGTGTATAAAGCGCATGTGAACCAAATATCCAAACACATCTTTCATCAATCCCATTGAAAGGATAAATTGTGTGTTAACAAAAATTAAAACTATTGAAACAACGCTTAGTGCGACACTAGCAATGGTGTTTTGCTTTTTGGATAGATTAATATTT
Organism: uncultured Lachnospiraceae bacterium; assembly: GCA_902793045.1. GTDB lineage: Bacteria > Bacillota > Clostridia > Lachnospirales > Lachnospiraceae > Eubacterium_G. The sequence goes on along the minus strand of CADBBS010000088.1, from coordinate 5,761 downwards.
GCAAACAATATAATCATTCCGATCAACCAAATCAAGAGAACCATAACTATTCTTGATGGCTCAATAAAAGCAACTTCCTGTTTATTAACCATTTTTATATTGTAATAGCCCTTATCAATAAATACCTTCAACATAAAACCAGTGTAGATTAATGCTACTACTACTTTTATCCCAAAGTATATTTTATGTTTTTTGTCTGATAAGTCTGGTTTAAATAGTTTAATTAATTTATCCATCTCTTTCTCCATTTATCTATAAAAGGAATTGCCACGGGGGCAATTCCTTTATTTATAGTTTAGTTTTCGTCGCTTCCGCCGTTTAGATCTTCGTACTGTGTTTTAGCTTCGTCGTAATAATCAGAACTTTCGTAATTGTCTGCTATATTCTTGAACCATTTTTTAGCATTCTCGTTATCTCCGTTATGCTTATAAGCCCAAGCCAAATAGTACATAGCTTCTGTATTAGACTTGTCTACTTTCAAACACTTGTTGAATTGCTTGATAGCCTCTCCATAATCGTTTGTGTTCATAGCTTCCATTCCGGCATCATATGCACCACCAGAAATCTTGCCTGAGAGTTTTTTGCTCATTCTCTTATAAACGCTATCAAACGCTTCTGAGTTCATCTTCATATCGCCGTCTACTTTGCCTAAAGCCTTGGCTGCGGCATCATAGTCTTCGTTCAAGTATTTATCAACTGCGTCTAATAAATAATTGTAATTGTCGGCAATAGTATTATCTGAATCTGTAAACTTAGCAAGCTTTGAATCTAATTGATTTTTCTCTTTTTCAAGAGACTTAACCTTATCCTGTAGTTCGCTGACTGAAGTGTTTTTCACAGCCATCTTCTTATTGTAATCTACTTTGGCTTCGTTCACTGTATCAGTAACATGTGCCATCTTAGCAGGCGTAACTACAAAGTAAATAAGTGCTGCACCTAGCAAAATACCAATGATTACGTACAAGATACTTTGAGCGCCAGTAATCGTTTCTCTGAAACTCTTTTGTGGCATAATGACATCATCACCACTAAGGTATGGTCTGTCAACCATAGTTCCACGAAGTTTACGTCTCCTGTTCATTCTCTTCTCAGGATCGTTCTTACGCTCCTCTTCCATATACATGTTAACTTCTCTCAAGTAGTAAATACTTAGAGGGTTACACTTATCAATCTTTAATGATTTAAGGATTGTTCTCTTAGCTCTCTCATACTGACCGTTCTTCATATAAAGCAAGCACAAAAGCTGTGAAGCCTTAATGAATTTAGGGTTCTGGTTTAGAACTTTCTTTAGCTGAATGATAGCCATATCATCTGTGCCTTCATTCGCATATTCTAGAGCAATGTTAAACTTCTTTATTGTGTGGTTAAGTTCATCCACCTTTGCTCTATCTTGTTCTATAGCAACCAAATATTTATCTGCTGGGTTGTTGTCAGGCTGAATATTAGTACTCATAACCCACTCTGAGAATGCTTGAACAGTTTCGCCCATCTCAAAGTAAACTAAGCCTAAAAGGTTTCTAGCATCAACGTTGCGCTTATTTAGCTTAACACTACGTCTAAGCATATCAGCGGCGCCCGCCAAATCCCTATTCTTTGCCTTAGTAATACCAGCGTTATAGTAAGTATTTGAAAGCTTTACTATCTTTTTATACACACTGACATCCATACCACAATGACTACAGTAATCGCTATTGGTAAGAATGTTTCCGCAATTATAACAAATCATTTATTTGTCTCCCTTTAACTCTCCTACCATTTCGCTCATCACATCTGTGATATCAGAAATGTTGTTGTTGTAAATAGCATCTTCTGCTTCTTCAATTTCCAAACTTGGATGGAATTTTTTGATTTCCTCATCGAAATTAATCATTTCATTCTCCTCTCATCATCAAATGATACTTTTGATATTTTACCATAAATTTGTTTGAATTTCTTACTTTTTGAAATTCTTAAGTTGAGTTTCAACTTGCTCTTTCATCTGCTCGTATTTTGCTTTCTTTTCTTTCTCTTCGTTAATCTTAGCCTCTGGAGCTTTTGATACGAAGTTCTCGTTTGAAAGCATTCCATTTACACGAGCAAGTTCCTTATCAAGTCTTTCAACTTCTTTTTCAAGTCTCTCGATTTCTTTATCTATATCTACCAATTCCGCAAATGGAATGTAAATATTAGCATTTGGAATAACTACTGAAACTGCGCTGTCATCAATACCAGTCTTATCTTCCTGAATAATAACTTCGCTAGCATATCCGAGTGTTGCAAAGAACACTTCACCCTTCTTGAAGATGTCTCTAATGTTTGCATCTTCAGAAACAACGAATACTGTCGCCTTCTTCGAAGGTGGTACATTCATCTCACTACGAACATTTCTGATTGCCCTTACAGTTTCTTTTATAGTCTCTACTGCTTCCTCTTCCTCGGCAAAGTCATATTCATCGCTGAATTCTGGCCAGTCAGAAATCATAATTGATTCTTCCTTATCCTGTAGATTACAGAAAATCTCTTCAGTGATAAATGGCATATATGGATGAAGAAGTTTTAGTGAGTCAATTAAAACTTTTTGCAAAGTCCATAGTGCTGCGTACTTAGTTTCATCGTCATCGTTGTAAAGTCTAGGTTTAACCATCTCGATGTACCAGTCGCAGAACTCTTCCCAGATGAAATTGTAAATCTTATCTGCTGCAATACCTATTTCATATTTGTCTAGGTTTTCAGTAACATCTTTTGCTACTTTGTTCGCCTTTGATAAAATCCACTTATCTGCATCTGTAAAGTTGTCCGGCTTCTTATCAAGATCAATACCATCTTCTGGCATATTCATCTGGATAAATCTAGATGCGTTCCAAACCTTGTTTGCAAAGTTTCTTGATGCCTCTACTCTTTCCATATAGAAACGCATATCGTTTCCTGGAGCATTACCTGTAATCAAAGTAAATCTAAGAGCATCTGCACCGTACTCTTCTATAATCTCAAGCGGATCGATTCCGTTTCCAAGAGACTTACTCATCTTACGTCCCTGTGAATCACGAACCAAACCGTGAATTAATACTTTCTTAAATGGAACCTGACCTGTGTGCTCAATTCCTGAGAACATCATTCTAATTACCCAGAAAAGAATAATGTCATATCCAGTAACCAAAACATCTGTTGGATAGAAGTATTTTAGTTCCGGAGTTTCCTCTGGCCAACCAAGTACACTAAATGGCCACAACGCTGATGAGAACCAAGTATCAAGTGTATCTGGATCTTGTCTCATTGGCTTTCCACACTTAGGACAAACTGGATTGTCGTCTTTAGTAACAACCATCTCTCCACAGTCATCACAGTAGAATGCTGGGATTCTGTGTCCCCACCAAAGTTGTCTAGAAATACACCAGTCCTTAATGTTCTCTAGCCAGTGGAAATATGTCTTGTCAAAGTGTTTTGGAATAAACTCTGTCTCACCATTCTTTACTGCCTCAATAGCTGGCTTTGCTAGCTCATCCATATGAACAAACCACTGCAAAGAAACTCTAGGCTCGATTGTAGTGTGACATCTATAACATGTTCCAACGTTGTGAACGTGGTCTTCTATTTTTACTAATGCACCCTCTGCTTCTAGGTCTTTGACGATGGCATCTCTTGCTTCAAATCTGTCCATTCCAGCATACTTAGGGAAGTCCTCAGTAATCTTTGCATCGTCTGTCATACAGTTAACGATTGGTAGGTCATGTCTTTGTCCTACTTCAAAGTCGTTAGGGTCGTGTGCTGGAGTAATCTTAACTACACCAGTACCAAATTCCATATCAACATAATCATCTGCCACGATAGGAATTTCTTTATTAACTAGTGGAAGGATAACTGTCTTTCCAACTAGATCTTTGTATCTGTCATCTGCTGGATTTACTGCTACTGCTGTATCGCCAAGCATTGTCTCTGGACGAGTAGTTGCTAGTTCAACGTATCCGCTGCCGTCAGTCAACTTATAGCGTAGGTGCCAGAACTTGCCTGGTTGTTCTTCGTACTCTACCTCTGCATCAGAAATAGATGTAAGACATTTTGGACACCAGTTGATGATTCTCTCACCTCGATAAATTGCGCCCTTGTCAAAGAGTTTTACGAAAACATCTTTAACTGCGTGCGAACATCCTTCGTCCAATGTAAATCTCTCACGCTCCCAGTCGAGTGATGAACCCATCTTCTTAAGCTGTGAAACAATCTTTCCGCCGTACTGCTTTTTCCAATCCCAAGCACGCTCTAAAAATCCATCTCTTCCGATGTCTTCTTTAGTAACGCCCTCTTCTCTCATCTTCTCAACAATCTTTGCCTCAGTGGCAATAGACGCGTGGTCTGTTCCTGGAACCCAAAGTGCCTCGTAACCTTGCATTCTCTTAAATCTAATTAAAATATCCTGCAATGTGTTATCAAGCGCATGTCCCATATGAAGTTGACCTGTGATATTTGGAGGTGGGATAACGATAGTAAATGGTTCTTTGTCTTCATTTACTTCGGCGTGGAAGTATCCCTTATCCAGCCATTTCTCATATAGTCTATCCTCAATGTCATGAGGATTATAATTCTTTTCAAATTCTTTGCTCATTTTAATAGTCACCTCTATATTATTTAGTAAAGCTTAACTGTTAACCTCTACTATGTATTCTTTCTTACATTTTTGAATGTATTTGTTTTCTTTGGCCTTTGACCAATTTTTCTTGATTCTCTTCTTCTTTGCGTCTAACTCATTTCTTAAGCGTGTGACGACTGCATCAGACACGTCATATTTCTTCACATCGCGCTCTAGTCTTTCTAGGTCGTCCAATATCAAGTCGCAGTTAATAATCGCTTCTAGAGTGTAGACAGAATTGTTAAGTCTATATGCCATTCTGAATGCCACTGCAGCTCTCTCATATTCAAAGAGTCTTGCTAGTGCTACTCCTAAGTTATTGTAAACATTGCCGTAGAACTCATCTTCTAAATCCGTGTTAACAGCCTTGTTCAAAATACTGTTGTAGTAGTTGATGGACATATTGAACTTTTCATTCTCCATCAATATATCAGCCTTAGCCTTGACTCGTTCAGTAGCGGTTTTTGAGCTAAGCATAACTAGGTGATTCTCAAGCCTTTCAGATTCTTTTTCTGTGTAGTAACCGCAGTTCTTTATAACAAAAGAAATCTTCTCGCCTAGCGATCCTCTGTTCTCAATAATCTGATAAAGTCCAGAAGCTATAGTCTTTTGCTCCAACTCATTTTCTATGTAGTTTATTAGTGATTCACCAAAAAACTCATCGTCTATCAAATATAGATAATTGTAAAGATAGTATCCGAGCTCCTCTACAGAGTAGATATTCTTATTTATCTCTTTGATATAAAAAGGTTTTTCGATGTGGTTAGTACATAATGAAAGCTTATTCATTGTACCCTCCTATTATACTTTTAGTGTTTTCTTTACTGATTTGTTTGAAGCTTCGTAAAATTCTCCAAAGCCTAAGTCTTTAATCTCAACTTCAATTTCATGCTCTGTCAAATATTTGAAATTCACTTGAAGTCTTGTGGTCTTTGGCGGACGCTTAGGGAAGCCTGTCAAATCAAGTTCAAAGTGATCTGTCTTTTTGTTTATAATGTCGTGTATTGCAAACTCTGCAACTGTTGGCTCTTCCATAATACACTCGATTGTTTTGTTTGCGCCGTACCAATGCTGACCAATATCTGAAAGTGCGATTGCACTGTCTCTATCCTTCTTCTTAAGACTCATTGTAATCTTAACTCTTGTTCTTCCCTCGCAAGA
>CADBBS010000087.1 GCA_902793045.1 uncultured Lachnospiraceae bacterium | reverse complement strand
TGAACTAGTTAATGCTAAAAAAGATGCTAACGGCCAGATTACAGAGTGTGAAGAGCATACAGGTCTTTGGGCTTGGAAACATTATCACAAAGAATCTGACACAACAACATATCGTGAACTTAAAGGCGATATAGTTTTAGATGGAGTGGACTTTGGTTATGTGGAAGACAAAATCGTTCTTCACGATATTAAGATGTATGCAAATGCTGGTGAGAAGATTGCATTTGTTGGATCAACGGGTGCAGGTAAAACAACCATTACTAACTTGATAAATAGATTCTATGACATCCAAGATGGAAAGATTAGATTTGATGAGATAAACATTAATAAGATTAAGAAAAAAGATTTGCGCCGCTCGCTTGGAATGGTGCTTCAAGACACACATCTATTTACTGGAACAGTAATGGAAAATATTAGATATGGTAACTTAGATGCCACCGACGAAGAAGTAATAGCTGTATAACACAATGCTTAAATCTGCCGGCGCATCACTTAGTCAGGGACAAAGACAGTTGCTTGCGATAGCAAGAGCTGCCATAGCAGATCCACCAGCACTTATTTTGGACGAGGCTACATCTAGCATTGATACAAGAACAGAGCGTGTAGTCCAAGAAGGTATGGATGCATTGATGAATGGCAGAACTACATTTGTTATTGCACATAGATTATCAACTATTAAAAACAGTGATTGTATTATGGTTATGGAACGAGGAAGAATAATAGAACGTGGTAGTCACGATGAATTGATGGCTGCTAAAGGCACTTATTATAAACTTCAGACAGGAGCTTAAATATGAAAGTATTCCAAAATGAACAACATGATGAGGAAAGAGCACTGTATGGTTTAGATGGCATACAGGTTTTAAACTGCAAATTTGACGGACCTGCAGATGGCGAGAGTGCGATGAAGGAAGCAGACAATATTGAGGCAAAGAATTGCTATTTCAATTTGCGTTATCCATTCTGGCACAATGATAATGTATTGGTTGAAAATTGTGAGATGACAGAACTTTGTAGAGCTGCATTTTGGTATTCAAATAATATCCAGATAAAGAATACTAAGATGCATGGTATTAAGGCGCTTCGTGAGTGCAGCAATATTGAACTTTTGAATTGTAATGTAATATCACCTGAGTTTGGATGGGACAATGAAAACATAAATTGCAACTTTGATACTAAGGATGCATTCTGGCACGGAAAAAATATCTTAGTTAAAGATTGTTACGTTAAGGGCGAATATCTTGCTTGGTACTGTGAGAATGTTACATTTGAAAACTGTACAATCGAGGGCACTCAACCACTTTGTTATTGTAAGAACTTAAAACTTATTAATTGTAAGATGATAGGTTGTGATTTGTCATTTGAAAAATCAGATGTAGATGCGGAAATAACAACTGAAGTAGATAGCATTAAGAACCCTAAGAGTGGTGTGATTAGAGTTCCGATCGTAAAAGAAATAATTATGGACGACCCTAAAGCAAAGGGCGAAATTATAGTCGAATAGTTTAAAGAGCATTCTATTATGAATGCTCTTTATATGTTATAATTACTATCAGAACATATCGGAATTAATATTATATAGGAGGAAGAATTTATGAAAAATTCAATTGCTGGAATTGTTTTTCTAGTAGGTGTAGTAGTAATGGTAGTTTGGGGCCAAGTCGGACATGCTTGGAATATTAGTTGGGTTGCAGCTTTTGTAGGTGTAATTGGTTCCTCAATTGTGAAATTAGCTTTTAACGCTAAAGAAGAATCTGATGCAAAGAAACAACAAAACCAACAAGCAGCAACACCACAACCAACAGCAGAGGCTACTCCGGTAGAGCCAACAGTTGAAGAAGTAACTACAGAAGAAACTACGGATACAACAGTAGAATAATTTTAAATAGAGCGAAGATTATTCTTCGCTCTATAATTGTGTTATGCAAGAAGTAAAGATTGGAAAAAATGAAGCAGGACAGAGACTTGATAAGTTTTTATTCAAGTTTTTCAAAGAAGCTGGAAGCGGCTTCATTTTTAAGCAACTTAGAAAAAAGAATATTGTATTAAATGACAAGAAAGCTACTGGAAAAGAAATGCTTGAACTTGATGATAGTGTAAAGATTTATATGAAAGATGAAACTATTGAAAAGTTTAAGGGTGACAGTAGTTTTAAAAAGACATCTTCTAATATAGATTTAGTTTACGAAGATGACAATGTAATTATCGTTAATAAACCAGCTGGAATTTTATCTCAAAAGGCTGACGATAATGATATTTCTATTAATGAAATGATTATTTCATATTTGCTTGAAAAAGGTTCTTTGACTAAGGAGGACTTACAGACATTTAAACCTAGCATTTGTAATAGGCTTGATAGAAATACAAGTGGACTAGTAGTTGCAGGAAAGACTTTGAAAGGCCTCCAAGTAATGTCTGAAGTCATTAAAGAAAGAGCTGTAGATAAATATTATTTAACCGTGGTAGATGGAATACTGGATGAAGGAATGGAACTTAATGGTTATCTTCTTAAAGATGAAAAGACTAATAAGGTTTCAATTTCTGAAACAAACAACGGTGGTGATAGGGTCGAGACTTCTTTTGAACCGATTGACTTTGGCGAAGGAGTGACTATTCTTGAAGTTAAACTTATCACTGGAAAGACACATCAAATAAGAGCACATCTTGCTAGTATTGGTCATCCGATTATTGGAGATAGAAAGTACGGAAACGAAAAGACAAATAAAAAATATCCAAAGATCAAGAACCAATTGCTACATGCGTGGATTTTGAAGTTTAATGATTTACCAGATGGGTTTGAAGAATTGTCTGGCAAAAGAATAATGGCAGATTATCCAAACGATTTTAATCAGTTTATGGATGATGTGGAAGAATTTTAGTTATCCGGAATTACTGGGTGTAAAGGAGAATTATGGGACATTGGAGTTCTAAGGGCTTACGTGGTAGTACGCTTGAAGAAATGATTAACAGCACAAACGATAAATACAGAGAACAAGGGTTGGCACTTATTCAAAAGATACCAACTCCAATTACTCCTGTGGAAATAGATCAGAAATCTAGACATATCACTAAAGCTTATTTCGAAAAACAAAGTACAGTCGATTACATTGGAACAGTTCAAGGAATACCTGTGTGTTTTGATGCAAAAGAGTGCGGCAAAGACACGTATCCACTTATGAATATTCATGAGCACCAAGTAGAGTTTATGAAAGATTTTGAAGCGCAAGGTGGAATTTCATTTATAGTTTTAATGTTTACTCATAAGAACGAAATATATTATTTACCATTTAAAGATGTTTTAGCTTTTTACGAGCGAGGAGAGAACGGAGGAAGAAAAAGCTTTACATATAACGAGATTGATAAATCATACTTGATTAGTCAATCATCAGGAGTTTTAGTTCATTATCTAGAACAATTGCAAAAAGATTTATCATCGAGAGAGTAATAGCGATAGACACAAATTATTATTTTATAATAAGGAGTTTGTATGGCTAAAAAATTAGCGAAAAAAGGAAATATGAACGACAGAATGGAAGTCGTTCTAAATAAGTTTAGTTCGAGGATGACATCATACCCACCAGGTATGTGTCCTTTGGTTATGTACAGATCTATTCTTCAAATGTCAATGAACCAAAGCTGTGGAAAATGTATTCCTTGTAGAGATGGTTTGGTGGAAGCTGAGCGTTTGTTTGATGAGATTTTAAAAGGAAAGGCAGATGAAAACACATTAACAGAATTAAAAGATCTTTGTACGATGATTTCTAAAACTGCAGATTGCGCTGTGGGCGTGGTTGCTGCTAACACAGTTTTGAATAGTATGGAAGAATTTGCCGATGAGTATGAGAGCCATATTAAAAACAAAATATGTGTGGAGAATGTTGTCCAGACAGTTCCTTGCCTAACGCTATGCCCGGCAAATGTAGATGCGCCAGGTTATATTTCTTTAATTCATAATCACGATTATGCAGGCGCTATTAATATGATTAGAAAAAAGAATCCTTTCCCTACAGCATGCGCATATGTTTGCGAGCATCCATGCGAGAAAAGATGTAGAAGAAGTATTGTTGATCAACCAATCAATATAAGAGGATTAAAGAAGTATGCTGTTGATCAAATTTCAGCAGATCAAGTTGAGACGCCAAAGGCAAATGTTTCAACAGGCAAAACTATTGGCGTAGTTGGCGGCGGACCAACAGGTTTAACTTGTGCATATTTCCTTGCGATGATGGGACATAAAGTAGTTGTTTATGATGAACATAAAGAACTAGGTGGAATGCTAAGATATGGTATTCCAGAGTATCGTCTTCCAAAGGAAAAATTGGATGAAGATATTAGAGCAATTTTAAACTGTGGTGATATCGAAGTTTGCCTTGAGACAAAAGTTGGAAAAGATATTTCTGTAGAAGGATTAAAAGAGAAGTATGATGCATTGTATTTAGGACTCGGTGCACAGATTGGTAATAGAATGCCAATTGATAATGCTGATGCAGATAATGTTATTCCGGCAGCTGACTTTTTACAAAATATTGCTAATGGAGAAAAAATAGATTTAACAGGCAAAGATGTAGTTTTAATTGGTGGCGGAAATGTTTCAATGGATGCTGCCAGAACTGCTATCAGACTTGGAGCAAAGACAGTAAATGTCTTCACAAGAAAACGTGACGATTATACTGCATTAGAATCTGAAATTGAGAGTGCAAAAGAAGAAGGTGTTAGATTTAGAACCCTTCTTAGTTTCTTGCATTTAGAAGAAGATGAAAACGATAAAGATAAAATATGTGCTGTTTGGTTACAGCCTGAAATAGTTGGCGAGTTTGACGAATATGGATTTGTTAAGACTGAACATTCCAGCGCATATCCATATAGATTTAAATGTGACTTACTAATTTTAGGTGTAGGTCAAAGATGCGATGTCGAAGACTTTGATAAAGCTGGCATTCCAACAGAACGTGGAAGAATATTGGCTGATGAAACATGCAGTGTTAGTTTTGAACAAAAAGAAGACTTTGGCGATGACACAACTAACAGTATTAAAAATAGTCAGGGAATATTCTCCGGAGGAGATTGCGTGACAGGTCCATCCACAGCTATTAATGCTATAGCTGCAGGACAAGTGGCTGCATACAATATTGACGAATACTTAGGATACCACCACATAGTTGATTATGATGTGGAGGTTCCATTTGCTATGCCAAATAAGTGTGTGCCAACTGGACGTGCTGAGATAGAAGAAAGAGATCCTTTCGAGAGAAGATGTGATTTTGAAAATGTTGAAATACCAATGACACCTGAAGAGGCTGACCGCGAATCTGGTAGATGTTTAAGATGCGACCATTACGGTTGTGGCTCGATGCGTGGAGGTAGAGATTAATGTTAAAAGTTAAAATCAATGATAAAAAATATAAAGTAGAAGAACACTCTACCATTTTGGAAGCGTGTATGGCTAATAATATTAACGTTCCAACATTGTGCTATTTAGAGGGTGTCAGTGAAATTGGTGCTTGTAGATTATGTATGGTCGAGATTAAAGGATACGATAATCTCTTTGCCGCATGTAAAACTTTAATGAAAGATGGAATGGAAATCACAACCGAGAGTGATCGATTGACTGCATACAGAAAAGAAATGCTAGAACTTATCCTATCTAATCACAATAGAGACTGTATGTCTTGTCCTGGTAATGGCGATTGTAGATTGCAATACTGGTGCAACGAGTATGATGTGGAAGATACTGAATACGAAGGTTCTAGACGTAGGATTAAAAGTAAGATCAAAATTTTCGATGACAACCCATATCTTACATACAATCCAAGCAAGTGTATTCACTGTCAAAGATGTATCGGTGCTTGTAGTATGAAGGCAGTTAATGGCGCCCTTAGAAATGGTAGAGCAGGCGTGTTCCATGTAGTGGATGCTCCGTTTGGACCGAACTGGAAGGAGTCTAAATGTGAGTCTTGCGGAAACTGTGCCGCGGCTTGTCCAACGGGTGCGCTCACACTTAAACGCCAAAAGAATTACAAAGAGTGGGAAGTAGAAAAAGTCTTAACTACTTGTCCGCATTGTGCTACAGGTTGTCAATTTAACTTATTAGTTAAGGATAATGAAATTGTAAATGTGGAAGCTGTGGATGGTCCATCTAACCATGGATTGCTCTGCGTCAAAGGACGTTCAGGAAGTTTTGATTTTGTGAATTCTCCAGATCGTATTAAAACACCACTTATAAAAAATAAAGAAACAGGCGAGTTTGAAGAAGCTACTTGGGAAGAGGCTATCAAATATACAGCTGATAAATTTATGGAACTTAAAGATAAGTATGGCGGAGAATCTTTGGCAGGTTTTGCATGTTCTAGATCTGCAAATGAAGATTGCTATATGGTTCAGAAAATGGTTCGTACTTGCTTTGGTTCAAATAATACAGATAACTGTGCAAGAGTTTGTCACTCGGCCACAGTAGCTGGACTTGCAAAGACTTTAGGCTCAGGTGCTATGACAAATCCTATCTATGATATTACACATGATGTGGATTGTATTTTATTAGTTGGCTCAAACCCAGAAGAAGCACATCCAGTTGTAGGAATGCAAATTAGAAAAGCAGTTAAGTTTGGTAAGACTAGACTTATTGTAGTTGATCCAAGAGATATTGGAGTTACACAATTTGCCGATGTCCATTTGAAACTTCGTCCTGGAACAAATGTGGCCTTTGCAAACGGAATGATGAATGTAATCATAAACGAAGGTTTACAAGACCAAGACTTTATAGATAACTACACAGAAGACTATGAAAAGATAAAAGAATTAGTGAAAGATTATACTCCTGAAAAGGTTGGTGAGATTTGTCATATTGATCCAGAAATGTTGATAGAGGCTGCAAGAATGTATGCTACAGCTGAAAAAGCGCCTATTATTTATTGTTTGGGAGTGACAGAACACTCTACTGGAACAGAGGGTGTTATGAGTATGTCTAACCTTGCTCTGTTAACAGGAAAACTTGGAAAGAGCGGTTGTGGTGTAAATCCACTTCGTGGACAAAACAATGTTCAGGGGGCTTGCGATATGGGAGCGCTTCCAACGGATTACCCTGGATACCAGAAAGTGGATAATCCTGAGGTTAAGGAAAAGTTTGAAAAAGCTTGGGGTGTTACTCTAAGCGATAAACCTGGACTTAAAGCAACAGATGTATTCCCTGCAGCTATAGAAGGAAAGATTAAAGGTCTGTACATTTGTGGTGAAGATCCAATTGTTTCTGATCCGGACACAGAGCACATTAAACAGGCATTAAAGAGTCTTGATTTCTTTGTAATTCAAGAATTGTTTATGACAAAGACTGCTGAGTATGCAGACGTTATTTTGCCGGGCGTAAGTTACGCAGAAAAAGAAGGTACTGCTGAGTATGCAGACGTTATTTTGCCGGGCGTAAGTTACGCAGAAAAAGAAGGTACGTTTACAAATACAGAGCGTCGTGTACAAAGAATTAGAAAAGCCGTAACTGTGGATGGTGATATGAGACTAGATACAGATATCATTATTGATTTAATGAATGCAATGGGGTATCCACAAAAGCAGTTAACATCTGCTGAGATTATGGATGAAATAGCATCAGTCACACCAAGTTTTGCTGGCATATCACATCAGAGATTAGATAATGGTGAAAGTTTGCAATGGCCATGTACTTCAAAGAATCATCCGGGCACATACATCATGCATGCTAATGGTCCGGTTCGTGGAAAAGCATTATTCTATCCTGCAGAGTTTGAACCATCTAAGGAATTACCAGATGAAGAGTATCCATTTGTTTTAACTACAGGAAGAATCCTTTATCATTACAATGCTGCAGCTATGACATCTAGATCTAAAGGATTGGTTGACATTGCTAACGAAGGATTTATCGAAATTAATTATAAAGATGCAGACAAACTTGGTATTGAAAATGGCGAAAAGGTAAAAGTATGGAAGAAAAGTATCTCAAGGTGAAACTTGGATGCCATTCCATTTTGCTGACTCACCTGTAAATGAACTAACAAATGCAGCACTTGATAATTTCGCTAGAATACCAGAATACAAAGTCTGCGCAGTAAATGTTGAAAAGATGTAGATTATGGAAATATACGAAGCTAAAGAAAAATTGCTAAATAGTTTAAGCGAGTTAGATTTTGACGTGGAAGAAGTTACTTTGACGGATGCTATTGGAAGAGTTTCGGCTGAAGATATAGAATCAAAAGTTAACGTGCCTAGCTTCCCTAAATCTGCTATGGATGGATATGCTGTGTGCTCAGAAGATATAGTGGGAGCAAGTGAACAGAATCCAATAGAGTTGAAAGTAATATCTAAACTCTTTGCAGGAGAAACGGATAAAGTAGACTTTGAACATTTTAGTGCAGTAAGAGTAATGACAGGATCTATTGTTCCAGATGGTTATGACACTGTTGTTATGCAAGAAGATAGTGATTATGGAGAACAATGTGTTTTAATCAAAAAAGAAGTAAAACCTTATACTAACTACTGCAAAGTGGGTGAAGATATTAAAGAAGGTGTAGCAGTCATTAACAAAGGTGCAGTAATTAAACGAACAAATATTGGCACTTTAGCAAGTATAGGAATTAGTAAAGTTAAAGTATATTCAAAACCAAAAGTTGGAATTATTTCTACTGGTACTGAACTTTGTTTGTTGAGCGATGAATTAAATGAAGGTCAAATATACAGTAGTATTTCTTATATGCTTAAATCTCAACTTAAATCATACGGAATAGATGCTGAAATATGTGTTTGTGCCGATAATCAATATGAAATAAAAGATAAAGTATTAGAATATTTGGATAGATATGATTGTGTAATCACAACAGGCGGAGTGAGTGTAGGTGAAAAGGACCTAATGCCCGATGTTTTGATTGAGATAGATGCTGATACTGTTTTTAGTAGAGTTAATATCAAGCCTGGAACACCAACTATGGCAAGTGTTAAAGATGGAAAAATGATCCTAAGTTTATCAGGAAATCCGTTTGCAGCGTTAGCCAATTTTGATTATTACTTTTGGGATGCACTAGCAAAAGTGACTGGAAACAAAAATTACAAATCAAAAATTATTAAAGCCACTTTAGCTAATGATTATGAAAAACTAGAAAAAACTAAAAGATTACTAAGAGCAAAGTTTTATAATGGTAAAGCGTATTTAGAAAAAGTAAATTCATCATCAGTTATTTTTAATATGTCGGAATGCAATTGTTATGTTTTGATAGATGAGAACAAGACATACAATGTGGGAGATGAAGTGGAAGTTTTGATGATGAAATAGAGGAAAACTATGAGTAATAAATTCACTGATCTTTCCATAGGAATTTTAGCCGGTGGAAAGAGCACAAGAATGGGGCAAAACAAAGCTCTGTTACAACTTAATAATCAAACAATTATTGAACGTTTGACAGAAGAGTTGGGTGATATTAAA
>CADBBS010000086.1 GCA_902793045.1 uncultured Lachnospiraceae bacterium | reverse complement strand
CGGAGGGTGATATGAACACAGTTGATATTGTGGTGCCTTGCTACAATGAAGAGGCCGTATTAAATATGTTTTATGATGAGTCAAGCAAGATTTTTGACTCTCTTTCAAACTACCAATTTAGATATATCTTTGTGAACGACGGAAGCAAGGATAAGACTCTAGATGTATTAAGAGCACTTGCGCAAAGAGATCGCAGAGTTAAGTACATATCATTTTCTAGAAACTTCGGCAAAGAATCTGCTATGTATGCAGGACTTGTTAACTCCGGAGCTGATTTAGTTGTTATTATGGATGCAGATTTAGAGCATCCTCCAAAGTTAATACCAGAAATGCTTGAAAAGATAGAGGAAGGATATGATTCAGTGGCTGCTATGCGCAACAAGCGTAGACGTGGTATTAAATCATTCTTCTCCTCTCTTTTTTATAAGTTGAGTAATAGATTTACTGATGTTGAAATGAAACAAAACACTCAAGATTACAGAATGATGACAAGACAAATGGTCGATGCCATTTTGGAAATGACAGAGACACAAAGATTTACAAAAGGAATCTTTGCTTGGGTAGGTTTTGAGACAGCATGGATAGAACACGAAGGCGCAGAACGTCCAGCCGGAGAATCCAAGTGGGGCTTTGGATCACTATTTAAATATGCCATTAGAGGAATCACTAATTTCTCTATTTCGCCACTTCGCTTCTTAACCGTATCAGGATTGTTCATTTCGTTTTTAGCATTTGTTGCTATTATCGTGGCATTAGTAAGAAGATTTGCCTTTGGCATAACAGGAACTGATGGATTTACTATTATTCTTATCGCTATTTTATTCCTAGGTGGTATTGTTGAGATGTCGCTAGGAGTTTTAGGTGAATATATTGCAAACATTTACCTTGAGACAAAAGACAGACCTATATACATCACAAAAGAATCTAATATAGAGGATGTAAAGTAAATGAGATTTCAAGTCGACAAGCAAAAGCTTGCGGAGAATAACCTTTTCGTCAGAAACGTCGTGAGGTTTAGAACTTTTCTCCTAAAACATTTCAAAAATGAAAAGATTAGAACCCTTATCTGGGGTTTGATTAGTGCTGAAATGGTTTTGTATATGCTCTTTGGCGCAGGCACTGCTATTATCGACTTTTCTACTTTTGCTATTATGCAGGCATTACTTCATGTTGAGCCTATGATCGCTCATACCATTTCTACTATCCTCGCCATTTTGTTTGCGTATATTACAAACAGAGTGTTTGTATTCAAGAGTCCTAAGCTTGGTGTGAAGCAACTCTTACTTGAATTCTTAAAATTCTCAGAGGCAAGAATCGGCACTTACTTTATGACTCTTGTTATTCTATTCATCGACAAAATGACATTCAATCATCCAAAAACAGCTAAAATGATTGGTCTTATTTTGACCATTATCTTAAATTATATATTTAGTAAATTATTTATATTTAGTAAAAAGGAGCCAAAACAAAATGAAGAGAACTAAGAAGAAATTCTCAATGCAAGCGTGGCTTAAAGCAAATAAATTTTATTTACTTGCTTTTATTTTGCCTGTAGTTTCTATGCTAGTTGTTTTTGCATTCAAGGGAATTGCACCATTCGGTAATTTAACTTATCTAAGAAGTGACTGTTATCACCAGTACACACCTTATCTAGAGATTCTAAGAGATAAGTTGCACAGCGGCGGCAGCCTACTTTATACATGGGAGATTGGTGGCGGAATGAACTTTATCGCTATCATGGCTTACTACTTAGCCAGCCCAGCCAATATTTTGACTTTAATTTGGCCAAGCAATATGGCTGATATCACTGATTTCTTTATCGTAGTTAAAATGGGACTTGCTGGATTCTCAATGACTTACTTCTTAACAAAGAGATTCGGCAAGGAAGGCGCTACTCCAGTGGCATTCGGTATGGCTTACGCATTGTCAGCATACTTTGCAGCATTCAGTTGGAACATTATGTGGCTCGACTGTATGTGGCTACTTCCATTTATCATTCTCGGATTAGAGAAATTAGTTAGAGAAGGAAAAGCATTAATGTATTGTATAGCATTAGGTTTGGGAATATTCTCAAACTACTACATCGGCATTATGCTTTGTCTATTTAGCGTATGCTACTACATCTACTTATTTGCTGTAACAGAAATCCCTGGCAAAGAAGATACATTTAAGAGCAAGGCTTTTGCCAGACTCAAACTAACTGGTAGATATGCACTATACTCACTTATAAGTGGTGGTCTTGCAATGGTTGTCGTTCTTCCAGAGTACTTCAACCTTATGCTTACAAAATCAGCAGACACTACTTTCCCAACAGAGATTACAGAGTACTTCTCTTTGATTTATACATTCTTTAGATCACTAATTACAATCCCTGTAGCGGACCTTAACTTCTATCACGACCCTAACGTTTACGCTTCAGTGGCTGTATTTATTATGATTCCATTGTTTTGGCTATGTAAAAACATCAGCATCAAAGAGCGTGTTGCAAAGACAATCTTTATGCTCTTTATGCTACTAAGTTTCAACATAAATATACTTGATTACATTTGGCACGGATTCCATTTCCCTAACAGTCTACCTTGTAGACAGTCATTCCTATATATCTTCTTGATTTTGACTATGGGTTATGAGGCTGCAATGCATATCAAGGACTTCAAATACAAACATATCATTGGTGCTACTGGCGGAGCTATTGCACTTCTACTTTTATTCGAGCAAATCTTCGACAAAGATAAGATAGAAATGTTTACTAAGCCAACTACTAGCATCACTATGGTTCGAGTAGTATTCTTGAGCATTACATTCATAGTAATTTATGCATTTATTATGTGCCTATACAAATACAAACCTCAGATGAAGGGATTCTTTGCATATTTAATGATACTTGCACTATTCTGTGAGTTGACTTTGAATATGAATCACA
This sequence comes from uncultured Lachnospiraceae bacterium, assembly GCA_902793045.1. GTDB lineage: Bacteria > Bacillota > Clostridia > Lachnospirales > Lachnospiraceae > Eubacterium_G. Next base: position 3,367 of record CADBBS010000086.1, on the reverse strand, counting down.
CTTCTATCCCATCATCTTCAGATAGAACAGGATACTATGCTGAAAAAGAGCCAATAGCTAGACTTAATGAAATAGCTGAAAAGCAATCTAAAAAAGAAGGTGTTGGATTCTATCGAAGTGAAATGAAAGAACACGACACAAGAAATAATGGCGCTAGATATAACTACAATAGTATTTCAACATTCTCATCAGTATCATCAGCAGCTATCCAAGATTACTATGCAAAGATTGGTATGCAGACATCGTTCAACGCATACTCATACTTAGGACATACTCCTCTTACTGCAGCTATGTTCGCAGTAAAATATGAGTTTGCTAAAGCTGAGCCATCTATTCCAAAGGATATGACTAGAATAGATAAGACTTCTCAGTTGCCTACGGCAAATGCTAATGGACAAGCTGGTGACGGATCAATGGGATTATATGAATACAACAAAACACTTCCACTAGGATTTGTAATTGATTCAGGAACAATGTCTAGTTGGGACTTAGAAAGTGGCAACCCATTTACTTGTCAAAACAGTTTTGTTAAGAGCGCCACTGGATTGGATAAGCAGATTTTCCATCAGCTAAAGGTTGGTGAGTCTAGCGGTAAATTTACTGCTGAATATAACCTAGAGCCAGGCGACAATTTCCAAGACACTGGTTCAAACACTGTTGATGCATACTTCTTCTGTCAGACTGAAGCAGAAAACTTAACTGCTACAGTTTCTGGAAAAACTGAAAAGACATGCTCATTCTCAGCTACAAACCAGAATTACATTTGCCACGTAGGAGAAATCGAGCGAGGATCTAAAGTGGAGATAACAGGTGGAGACAGCAAGGAAGTAACAACATGCTATGCTTACGCCTTTGACGAGGATGCTTGGCAAGAAGCATTTGATGTACTAAATTCTCAGCCATTAAAGGTAACTGAGTGGGAAGACACAAAGATTACTGGTACAGTTGATGCCACAAATGCAGGACTTCTATACACTTCTATTCCATATGAAGAAGGATGGTCAGTCTATCTAGATGGCAACGAAGTGGAACCAGGAAAGATTTGTAAGGATTCTCTAATCGGAATTTCAGTTACACCTGGTAAACATACAGTTGAATTCAGTTACTGTCCAAAAGGATTTGTGCCGGGATTAATTATCTCGATATTATCTCTAATAATACTTGTACTACTTGCAAATCGAGAAAAAATAATGGCACTTATAGAAGACAAGAAAAGAAAAAAGAAAACAAACTAATACATAAAAAAAGGATTAGCAAATGCTAATCCTTTTTTATTTGTCTAATTATTTTATCTGACTGTTATAGATTGATAGTAGATTGTAGTGTATGTATTCTCCGCCTGTTGGAAGTTTTACATTCTCTACAGATGATGAATTAAAGTCTGTATCTACATCATCTAAATACTTCTTGTATTCTTTGTTGAAGTATTCTTTTTTATTCTTATCAATAAGTCTGTTTTTGTTTTCTAAGCTCTCCTTCTTCAAGTAATTATCAATACACTGAATTATGTAGTAATCTTTACCGTCCTGGATGATTTTGCTAAGTTCTCCTGAGTCCATATCAAAAACATTTTTCTCGAAGTCTTTTTTTGCTTCGTTTTTGTATATGATTCGTTGATATATGTCATCATCACTAAACTGTTTAGCTTCTCTAGAAAATGGCTGATATCCATTCCTAACATTCATTCTTGCAAACTTAAGCCACTTGTTAATATATTTCATATCATGCTTTTCAGTGCTCATTCGAATGTAATTAATTTTGGCCGCTCTAGTCTCTTCATCGCTCACTGTCACATCTTGATCTTCTGTAACCTTCTCGTATACTTTGTCGGCCAACTTATAATTTTTATAAATCTTAACCACATCTTTTTCTTTGGCTTTGGTAAACTCTTTCTCCGCATCGGTCAAACTAGAATAGTACTGACGAGCCGCACTCTTGATAGCCTCTTCTTCACCACTAGAAAGTGTAACTAACTTTTCCTTTGCCATAGAAGCCATTGTGTATTTAACACTCATGTCCTCTTTCACTTGATCCATAATATACTGAGACAAAGTCTTATTCTTTGTAATCTTCGAGTTCCAGTCTACTGTTCCACCAAATCCTGCTTTATATTTGTTGGCAGTGTTCAACACTTGAACCATATACTCAGGTTTATTGCAAATCAATTTATCTACCTTAAACACTTGGTCATCATTTAACCCGAAAAACGTTCCGATGATAGGTGTGTCCGAATTAATAGAACATCCACAACCAAAAAGCATTGCGGAAGATAAACATAGTGTTAAACCTAACGCTATAATTTTTCTAATTTTCATATTTTACTCCACTACATTCTTAAAATGTCTTCTATAATCATATTCACACTCTCCGCAATATGTTGAGCCGAATCACGAACTTGTGATGCGCTATCCATCATGGCATATGCAAAGTATGAATGATCAAACATATCAATATCACTGAAGTTTGCACCAAAGACCACCGTATCTTCCTCTGAAATATCAAATAGGTGCTGAACGACAGCTAGCGCCATTCCTTTAGATACATATTGTCCTGTTACAAACAACTGTGTTTCATCTGTGGCCGAAATATTTGCTCTATTTCCCCACTTTTCGATAAATCCACTAAAGTCTGCCTCAGTAAATCCTTTGTCCTTAAATATAGTAATTTTAGTGATATCTCCACTCATTTCCTGGGTACTACCAACAAACTCAGGTTTGATTCCATTTTTCTTAAGGCGTCTTTCAAATGTGGCATTTGCTTTTAAAAGAACTGCATTTCTCTCGCCTGATAACATGAGTTTGTAACTTCTGTCTTCTCCCAGTTCGTCAGCTACTCCTAGACATACGAGTCTATCAATAGGTGTTTTGCTAATTACTTTGTCTTGGTAAATAACTACTCCACCATCATTACAAATATAAATAATATCATTCTTAAGTCTTCCGAAAATATCTTTCACCGAATCATAGTTCTGTGAAGTCGCTATCGCAAATTTTATGTCTTTTTCTTTTAGGCGCACGATTAAATCTAGAATATCTTCGCCGACTTCTCTTTTATCATTTAACTCTATTATATTTTCCAAACTGCTTACAACTAATCTGATCATCGTAATCCCCAAAAAATATACTCTATATGTTATATCTTAAATCGAATAATAAGTCTATTTCTTTCTTGTAAAAGTTTTAACTTTTGAATATTTTCCGTAGTAATGTGTTCCTTTAACTGTAGTAAATACAATAACTTTATAATAATACTTCTTTCCCTTTTTTAATTTCTTGTCATAGAAAGATAATTTCTGTCCAGCCTTCACTACACCTATCTTCTTATAGGCCTTGTTCTTGCCTACACGTTTCACAATATTATATCCTGT
>CADBBS010000085.1 GCA_902793045.1 uncultured Lachnospiraceae bacterium | reverse complement strand
GGCAGTAGTAGCATCACTCATTTTTGTCGCGCTAAACTCTAAGGGACTTAAGAAGAGTGGATATGTGTTAGGCGCCTTTGTAGCGGAAGCAATTATGGTACTAGGATACCTTTTGTATGAGGGAGTATTCCTAGGTCTAGGCTGGGGCGCGCTAGCAGGAGTGTATGGAAACGTAATCCAAGGTGTGGCCAGCATAGTGATAGGTGTGTTGGCTGTAGAAGTTTTGGAGAAAGCCAAAGTACTAAAAAAGATTAAATCGTATGTGTAGGAGAGAGACATGAGTATTAGAGAAGAAGCAAAGGCAGTAGTCAGAGAAGTTATAGAAAAAGGAAATTTGTCCGAGGGGCAGATTCTAGTTGTTGGATGTTCAAGTAGTGCGGTGGGCGGAAGTCTTATCGGAACTGATTCGAATGTAGATACAGCAGCCGAGGTCTTTGACGCAGTCTATGAAGAAGCCCGCGCCAAAGGGATTATTTTAGCGACACAGTGCTGCGAGCATTTAAACAGAGCAATTATTGTGGATGAGGAAGAGTTGAACAATCATCCGCTGGGCGCAGTTATCTTGCAAGAAAAGGTGAGTGTAGTTCCAAAGCCAAAGGCAGGAGGATCGTTCTCGACAAAGGCATATGAGACATTTGAAAAACCGGTGGCACTAGAACATATAAAAGCAGACGCGGGAATAGATATAGGCGGAGTGCTTATAGGAATGCACTTAAAAGAAGTGGCAGTTCCAATCAAGTTAGAACAAAACAAAATAGGTGAAGCTATAGTTTTGGCGGCATATACTAGACCAAAATATATAGGTGGAGAAAGAGCTCATTATTAGAGCTCTTTTTCTTTGTTAAGACACGCTTACATCTTTTTATTGTATTAAAAAAACATAGAGGTTATAATTTTTACATACTAGAACGAACAAGGCTATATGGTTTTAGGAGGAAGTCGGGATGAAAAAAATATTTTCGATAGTTTTAGTGGTAGTACTAGTGGTAACTAGTGTTGTTTTTGTGCCATCAAGTGCTTACGCGAAAGGCAAAATAAAAAGCCTTAAGCTGTCTAAAACTAAAATGTCTTTGCAGGTTGGAGAGTCGGACTCTGCAAAAGTAACGATTAAAGTAAAGAAGAAAATGTCGAAAGCATTCAAAGTGAAAACTTCAAATGCAAAAATTGTTACGGTAAAGAAGAAAGGTAAGAAAGTTGTTGTGACAGGTGTAGGTGCAGGAACCGCCAAAGTTACCGTCACTTCAAAGGCTAATAAGAAAAAGAAGAAAGTAATTAAAGTTAATGTTACTAAACCAACGCCAGCAGATATCGCAATGAATCTTACTCAATTAAATGGTTATACTTTTGAGTTAGCATTCGCTAAAAAGGTAAATCTTTCAACATCTAGTATTAAAGTTGAAACAAAAGAGTATAGTGACGGGAAGTATAACCATGTGGTTTTAATCAGGAATGTAACTAGTAGGGATGGAGTAATATACTTCGTCACTTTAAAGGAAGAAATAGTTAAAAAAAGGATTGTAAAGTTTACAGTAAGTGGAATTAATAAAACACCTATTGTTAAAGAGATGTCTAGTTATATGTTTGAGGGTAAATATAACTTATCAACTGAAAGTGTTTATACGGCTAAAATCGGAGAGAGTTTTAATACAATTTTTTCCGCACAAAACTACATAGACGCAAGTGGCTTTGTATCCATTTCAGTTAGCGACTTGCCGTCCGGGTTAACCAGTACTTTAAAAAATGAATCTGTAATTATTGAAGGAAAGCCTAATAAGGTAGGAGTTCAAAAAGCGAAAGTCGTTTTTACTGATGAAAAAGGAATGACATATACAATATTTTTGGTCTTAGTAGTTGGTTCAGAAAGGAAACTAGTAACATATGCACCAGATGCTGAACTATATGTGAACCATGACGGTTACATTCGACAAGGAGTTTCAAATTTCGTCGTTGCCGGAGGTAGTGGATCGTATAAAATAAATGTTGAGTCCCGTTCATCAGTTTATTTTGAGCGACCAGATCGCGTGTTTGCAGGTAGTTACCACTGGTATTTCGAAGTAAATACTCCAGGAAACTATGAGGGAATAGTTAAAGTAGTGGATTCTATGGACCCAGAATTATACACTACTGTAACAACAAGAGCTAAATCCATTTATGGTATAGAGGTGTCCGGGACAGTTAAAACAAAAACAGGCAAAAAGGTAGACGGTGTATGCATAGAATCATTTGTAGAAGAGCAAGTGAACAATTGGGGCGAGTTCCAATATGCTGGTGTAACAGATGAGAATGGTGAATACACTTTAATCCTACCAAAAGGGAAATATACAATCCAAGCTGATTTAAATGGCGAATATGATTTTGAACGTCATAAGACAATTAGCAAAGATTGTACAGTAGACTTCACTTTAGATCTATACCAGCTTAAATTAACATCTGACGACCCAGATTTTAACCTATCTGAAAATTATTCTTGGATAGAAGATGATATGAATTATAATTCTCATAACTACACAATTTTCCTTTCAAAAGGAAAACATAGATTGGTCTCATGTTTCGATCTATTATGCAAAGAGTTAATAATAGATACAAATGTAGTTGGAGATGAAACGTTGAAGGTTGAAGTAAAGAATCTCACTTTAGATTTAGGGAAAAATGATATAGAGATTTTAAATGATATAGGTCAAAGTTATAGTTTCACACCATCAGTAGATGGTGAGTACAGTTATGATGTACAACTTGGGTATAGTGTTTGGTTGAGTAGACTCGAAGTATTTGATGAAGATGGTCTTAAAATAGATATAGAGGGTGGTTACACAACCCATTTTCGTAACACAATATATCTAGAGGCTGGAATAACGTATAAATTAAGGTTTATAGTAAAAGGTTATCCGACGGATGGAAGTATAACTTTAGAAAAAACTAATTAAATAAACTTTGAAAACGTCCGGTTTAGGCCGGACGTTTTTTGTTGTCTATAAACAATCGGACATCTTCCTTTTTATCGTGATTTTTGCTATAATATTCGTTGACTCTGAAATCAGATATTAGAAAAAAAGAGGGATTTTTAAATGAGTAAAACACTAGAAATTAGATGGCATGGTCGAGGAGGCCAGGGAGCCAAAACAGCAGCGCTACTATTAGCGGAAGTTGCCTTCAAAGTAGGCAAATGTGCTCAAGGTTTCCCAGAATACGGACCAGAGAGAATGGGTGCGCCTATCACTGCGTATGACAGAATAAGCGACACTCCTATTCGCGTACATTCAAATATCTACGAGCCAGAGTATGTGGTAGTGGTAGATGAGACATTACTAGAGTGCGTGGATGTAACGAAGGGCTTAAAGGAAGACGGAGCCATCTTGATAAATACAGCAAAAGATAAAGATGAGATTATGCCACACCTTAATGGTTACAAGGGCAAGATATATACAGTAGATGCTAGAAGCATAGCAATGGAATGTCTAGGAAAGAACTTCCCTAACACACCTATGCTTTCAGCTATCGTAAAAGTTACTGGAGCTTTGGAGGAGAATACTTTCTTTGAAGAGATGGAAGGATCATTCAAACATAAATTTGCAAAAAAGCCAGAAGTGGTGGACGGCAATATGAAGGCTCTAAAAAAAGCGTTTGAGGAGGTTAAGTAATGGCTAAGTCAGATTTGAAAAAATTAGGTCAGGACGTTGCTTGGCAAGATGTTACTCGCGGAAACACTATCGTAGGTAGTGGAACTACTAGAGAGTTTAATACGGGTGACTGGACAAACGTAGCGCCAGTGATTGATGAAGAAAAATGTAAACAATGTTTGCTTTGCGTACCTGTCTGCCCAGACAGTTGTATCGCAGTAAAAGAGAACAAGAGACAACCTATAGATTTAGACCACTGCAAAGGCTGCGGCATTTGCGTAAAGGCTTGTCCATTTAATGCTATAACGATGGAGGTGAAGTCTAATGAGTAAGAAGGCATTTATGTCAGGTAACGAGGCTGTTGCTACAGCTCTTCGCCAAATTAATCCTGACGTATTTCCAGCTTTTCCTATCACACCATCTACAGAAGTGCCTCAGTACTTCTCAAACTATGTGGCAAATGGATTAGTTGATACAGAGTTTATTACTGTGGAGAGTGAGCACAGTTCGATGAGTGCGGCCATGGGTGCATCAGCAGCAGGAGCGAGAGCTCTTACGGCTACATCATCTGCTGGTCTTGCATTTATGTGGGAAGTGTTAGGTGTTGCTGCATCTAGTAGACTTCCAGTTGGACTAGCAGCAGTTTGTCGTGCGCTTACTGGACCACTTAACATTAACTGCGACCATTCAGATACAATGGGCGCTAGAGATTCAGGTTGGATTCAGCTATACGCAGAGGACAACCAGGAAGCTTATGACAATATGGTTATGGCATTTAATATTGCGGAGCACAAAGATGTTATGCTTCCAATTATGATCTGCCAGGACGGATTTATCACAAGTCACGCTGTTAACGATATGGAATTGTTAGAAGACGATGTGGTTAAGAAATTTGTAGGCGAGAGAGAAGCATCAGAGTACTTGCTAAACCCTGACGAGAAGTTTGCCGTAGGCCCATATGCTGTTTCAGATTACTATATGGAATCTAGAAAAGCACAGGCTCACGCTATGGAAAATGCAAAGCAAGTAATCATGGATGTGGCGAAAGACTTTGAAAAGATTTCAGGTCGTAAGTACGGCTTGATTGAAGAATACAAGATGGACGATGCAGAGTATGCGATAGTTATTATCGGCTCAGCAGCGGGTACGTCAAAGGAAGCAATCGACCAGATGAGAGAGAATGGCGACAAAGTTGGTCTAGTAAAGGTAAGATCATTTAGACCTTTCCCAGCAGAAGAGATTGGAAATGCTCTAAAGGGATGTAAGGCTGTAGCTGTTATGGACAGAAGTGAAGCATTCTCTACAAACGGTGGACCTTTGGGTGCAGAAACTATGCAGGCTATGTATCAGTATGGTTGCGATGCACTTGCTATCGATATTATGTATGGTATCGGTGGACGTGATGTGAAAGTAGAAGATATTAAGGGTGTTTACGAGACACTTAAAGATATTGCGAAGACTGGCGATAGAGGAGAGATTTATCGCTATATGGGATTACGTGATAAGGAGGCAAAATAATGGGTTATAATTTTAGAGAAACAATGAATAAACCTGAACGTTTTGCGCCAGGTCACAGAATGTGTGCGGGTTGTGGAGCAACAATCTGTGCAAGAAATGTCCTTCGTGGACTAAAACCAGAAGACAAAGCAGTTATTGGCTGTGCTACAGGATGTCTTAATGTATCATCATTTCAGTATCCATATGTGGCATGGGAAGATAGCTATATCCATAGTGCGTTTGAAAATGCCAGCTCAACTATGAGTGGTGTTGTAGGTGCATATGAAGCAATGAAACGCAAAGGAAAGATAGACGAAGACTATAAGTTCATAGTCTTTGGTGGAGACGGTGGTACTTATGATATTGGTATTCAGTCTTTGTCGGGCGCGATGGAGCGTGGAACAGACTACACATACGTTTGTTACGACAACGGCGCATATATGAACACAGGTACACAGCGTTCATCAGCTACACCAATGTATGCAGATACCACTACTACACCAGTTGGTAGCGAGTCAGTTGGTAAGACACAGTACAGAAAAGACTTGTCAGACATTTTAGTAGCGCACAATATTCCATATGTAGCACAGACTACATTCTTTAATGGTTTGAAGGATCTTCATACAAAGTCTGAACGTGCGATTTATACAAAGGGACCAGCATTCCTTAATGTAATGGCACCATGTCCAACAGGTTGGAAGTATCAGACAGATGATATTATGGAGATTTGTCGTTTGGCAGTAGAGACAAATTACTGGCCACTATACGAAGTGGTAGATGGCAAGTGGATTGTAAGTTACGAACCAAAGAATAGACTTCCTATTGAGGAATTCCTACGTACTCAGGGTAGATTCAAACATCTATTTACTCCAGAGAACGAGCACTTATTAGAAGAGTACCAGAGAGAAGTAGATAGAAGATGGGAAGACTTGATGTTTAAGGCAAGTAGAGGATAATTACAAGATGAAGTCTTCGGGCTTCATCTTTTTACAAGGAGAAACTATGTTAAGTTTTGAGTATAATAACGATAAAGAAAAATTCAAAAACGCTATTACTAGACAGGGTGAAAAAGAAGGTTTCATTGTAACTAAGGATAACGATAACTATTCTTTGGCATTTAACCTAGATCACGAGAAGGGTAAAAAGTATTACCCTATTGGATTTAAAGGAACTGTTGAAGAGAAGGATGGAAAAACTTCTTTAGTAGGTAAAGT
>CADBBS010000084.1 GCA_902793045.1 uncultured Lachnospiraceae bacterium | reverse complement strand
CACAGAGCTACCTGTCAGAGATAGCATTGAATATATTGATAGAACAAAACTAAATAGCACACAGAAAAAGATTGGTGCTGAGATTATAAAAGAAGTTAAGGGTAGACTACAGTTCTTGCAGGACGTAGGACTAGAGTACCTTACACTTTCTCGTGCCACAGGAACTTTGTCTGGTGGAGAGGCGCAAAGAATACGACTTGCCACACAGATTGGTTCAGGACTAGTGGGTGTTGCTTACATTATGGATGAGCCAAGTATCGGTCTTCACCAAAATGATAATGCGAAACTATTAAAGACTTTAAAGAAACTTAAAGATATTGGAAATACTTTAGTTGTAGTGGAGCATGATGAAGAAACAATGCGAGCAGCAGACCACATCATAGATATTGGACCACGAGCTGGATTACATGGTGGTAAGGTTGTGGCCGAAGGAAAAGTGGAAGACATTATTGCGAATCCAAAGTCTTTGACGGGGCAGTACTTAAGCGGCGAAAAAAAGATTAAGATTCCAAAGACAAGAAGAAAACCTACGGGCTACCTTGAGGTGAAGGGCGCGCAAGAAAACAACTTAAAAGAAATAGATGTGAAATTCCCACTTGGAGTTTTTACTTGTGTGACTGGCGTGTCAGGTTCTGGCAAGAGTTCGCTAGTTAACGAGATTCTTTACAAGAGACTAGCAAAGGATCTTAACCGTGCGCAGACTAGACCGGGCAAGCACAAAGGAATAGAGGGAGAAGAGGCGCTTGATAAGATTATCAATATCGACCAGTCGCCTATCGGTAGAACTCCTCGTTCTAAAAAGAGCGCGGCTACAAAAAGGGACGTTTCAGTTTTAACGTAAAAGGTGGACGATGCGAAGCATGTTCAGGAGATGGAATTTTGAAAGTGGAGATGCACTTCCTTCCTGATGTTTACGTGCCTTGTGAAGTTTGTGGCGGAAAGAGATATAACAGAGAGACTCTTGAAGTTAAATACAAGGGTAAGAATATATACGAAGTTTTGGAGATGACAGTGGAAGAAGCTATGAAGTTCTTCCAGAATGTCCCAAAGATTTATTCGAAGGTAAAGACTTTGTATGATGTGGGACTAGGCTACATTAAACTTGGTCAGCCATCTACTACTTTGTCGGGCGGTGAGGCGCAGCGTATTAAGTTGGCCACTGAACTTTCAAAGAGAAGTACAGGTAGAACCATTTACATTTTAGATGAGCCTACTACGGGACTTCATTTCTCAGACGTTCACAAGCTTGTTAAGATTTTGCACAAGTTAGTGGAAGGTGGAAACACGGTAGTTGTAATCGAGCATAACTTAGATGTTATAAAAGTGGCCGATTACATTATCGATATGGGACCTGACGGAGGCGACAGAGGAGGAACTGTTGTGGTTAGCGGAACTCCTGAGGAAGTGGCTAAACACAAGACAAGTTACACAGCAAAATACATAAGGAAAGAATTGAAAAAATAAAGTATACTAATATAGAAGAAAAAGAAGGAAGATAAGATTAAATGAATAGAGAAGATAGAGCGAAAAAAGTAATGTTTCAAAGAGTGGTGCTAGGCATATTTGTAGTGCTAGTAGTGATTGCTATTGTGGTAGGAATCAGATCTTGTGCTAAAAAGGATGACAGTGCAAAAGTGACCACAGTAAAAGCTACAAAGGCACCAACCACTAAAGAGACTACAACCAAAAAGGTGAAAGAACCAAAAGTAGCAATTATGGGTGAATGCTATGTAGAAGATTTTGAAAACTACTGCAAAGACTTGCTACCAAAGAAAACACTTTATGTATATAAAATAGGTGTACTAACTGGAGCATTGATAAATGACAAGTATCTAAACTACCAGGGAAATACATATACAGCTGAGGAGAGAGTAGCGCTCTATAAACCAGATCAGTTATTCTTCCTAGTAGGAATGAACGAGACAGAAAACGATACACCACAAATCACAGTGAAACATTTCGACACTATGATTAAAGACATAAAAGGTGTAAGTCCAAATCTAAAAGCAGTTATCTGTTCACTTCCTCCAGTAGCAAAAGACGGACTGGATGGATACGGAACAAACGCACAGATTAGAAACTACAACGAAAAGATAAAAGAGTATTGTGATAAGACTGACGGAGTTGACTATCTGGATATCAGAGACATTATGGAAGATGAAAACGGCAAACTTAGCAAAGAAGCCAATCCAGGTGATGGAGCTCATTGGCAAATATCTACTACCAAGGAAGTTGCAAAACGCATAAAAGAAAAATCAGACGAATTGAAATATAAATAAAAGGAGAATGTAAAGAAACACGAAAAGAAACAGAGTGGTAAAATACCATTTTCTACAAAGTTAGGATGGCTAACAAAAATGTCAGCATTTGGCGCTATCCTTCTAGCATTTGAACATGTATGGCACGGAGAGGTTGTTCCTTTCTTCCCATTCCTTACAAACGCAGTTAATCCAAAGAACAGAGCAGAAATGTTTACTGAGATGGCAACTACAGGTGTTCTTATGGCAACACTTATCACAGTTGTATGGATTGGAATGCTAGTGGTAGTTCACTTTGCAGAGAAAAAAGCAGCAGAAGAAGTGACTGAGAGTTAGGAGAAATTATGACATTACTTATTGCAGTATTTGCAGCCATCACATGCACAATCATTTGGTATGTGGGTGCTCCTAAGAGTAGAAAACTATATGTTGGAGTTTTAACTCTTATGTACTGGGGCGCATCTATCATGTGGTTAGCAGATGCCATTATGGAATACAGAGAACTAGGTGCAAAATATTTTGAGCCTGCGGCAAAGGATATGTTAAACGATTCATTCCTTGGCCTATCGGTAGTAGCACTAGGATTAATTATTTGGTTAATCATTTTGCTAATTAAAGATCCTAAGGGCGTTATTAGAAAAGTAGTTAAAGAAGAAACAGAGGATTAGAATGTCTTCAAAATCATACGACGAGATGGAGTTTGCAAAACTAGATACCGACAGAGAACTTCGCCAAAACGTGGCGGAGGTAGTTTTCTGCGAAGGAAAAGAAGACGAGCACTTAGTAAAAATCTTCAGAAGACTTTACGAGCAAAATGGACAGGTGCTTGGAACTAGAGCAAACTCTCATCAGTATGATTTAGTAAAAGAAGTAATTCCAGAAGTAGAGTATGACGAAACTTCTAGAATTTTGAAAGTTGAAAAAGAAAAAGAACTAATCGGAAATATAGCGATAGTGACAGCCGGCACTGCCGATATAAAAGTGGCAGAGGAGGCAGCACAGACGGCAGAGTTTCTTGGTGCAAAGGTAAACAGAATCTTTGACGTGGGCGTAAGTGGAATCCACAGACTCCTAGACAAAGAAGATGAGATACGAGAGGCAAACGTCGTGATAGCAATAGCCGGCATGGAAGGAGCATTGGCGAGCGTGATAGCTGGGCTAGTTAAAAACCCTGTGATAGCAGTTCCAACATCAGTGGGATATGGCGCCTCCTTCGAAGGGCTATCAGCATTACTTACAATGATTAACTCCTGCGCGAACGGAGTGACAGTTGTAAATATTGATAACGGATATGGCGCAGCGTACAGCGCTGTTCAAATAAATAGATTGGCGGAAGAGTAAAAATGATACCTTTATTTTCCGAGTATGATGACAAAATAGAAATGCTGAACAATATAATAAAACAGTTTAAGAAACATGGAGGTGTGGCAGTCGCTTTTTCAGGAGGAGTTGATTCCACATTTCTTTTGTATACGGCAAAACAAATTTTAAATGATAAGGTTGTGGCAATTATTGTAAACGGAAATGCGATGCCCGAGAGAGATTTGATAGATGCTGTAGATTTCTGTAACGAACACGATATTAAATATGAAGTAATAAAATTTAATCAGTTAGATATTCCAGAGTTAAGAGAAAATAAAAAAGATAAGTGCTATTACTGTAAGAAAGATCTATTTAAAAAAATTATAGAGGCGGCAAAGAAATATAATATTACCCAAGTGGTGGAGGGTTCAAACTTTGATGATATAGACGATTACAGACCAGGATTAAAAGCACTTTCTGAATTAAAAATCACTAGTCCTTTAATGGATGCCTTTTTAACTAAGGAAAATATTAGACACGGACTTAGAGAGTATGGATTAAAGGCGGCCTATAAATCATCTAGCCCATGCCTAGCCACTCGCATTAAAGTGGGAGAAGAAATAACTGAAGAAAAACTTCGAATGATAGAAGAGGCTGAGCAGTACTTACTCGAAACAGGATCTAGCCAAGTAAGAGTAAGAATGATTGGAAATGATGCTAGTGTTGAAGTAAGAAAAGATAAAGTTGGGAAACTGTTCAAAAACAAAGATAAAGTCATTAAAAAACTAAAGGAGATAGGTTTTGATAATGTAAGATTAGATTCTAAGGGATACCAAAAGGGACATATGAACGAAATTGAAGAAAGAGCAGACAAAGAAGAGTTAGTAATGAACACACTATTTGGAGAGATTATGAAAAAAGCAGATGAAAAGAAAACTTTATATCTAGAATGTGCTGCTGGAATCAGTGGGGACATGACAGTGGCTGCCCTTTTGGATTTGGGTGTGGATGAAGAAGCACTTATAAATGCACTTGACTCAATTCCAATAGATGGATATGAAATTAAAATATCTAGAGTGATGAAAGCAGGAATTGATTGTATGGATTTTGATGTGGTGTTGGAAGAGGACAACCATGACCACGATATGGAATACTTGCATGGACATGATCACGATAAAGAACATCATCACCACGAGGTTGAGCACCATCATCACCATGAACATAGGCATCTAAATGATATTTTAGATATTATTGATGATACAGATATCTCAGAAAACGCTAAAGATATAGCAGGAAGAATTTTTGAAATAATAGCAGAAGCTGAGGCTAAGGCACATGCTACTAGTCCTGAGAAAGTACACTTCCATGAAGTGGGAGCAGTAGATTCTATTGTGGATATTATTGCAGTAGCATTTTGTTTAGATTATTTAAATATTGGCGATGTAATAGTAAGAAGCGTAACTGAAGGAACAGGAACTGTAAGATGTGCACATGGAGTTCTTCCAGTACCAGTGCCAGCAGTTGAAAATATTGTAAGTCGATATGATATTAAACTAAGAATCACAGATTTTGAGGGAGAGTTTGTGACTCCTACTGGAGCAGCTATAGTGGCAGCTATCAGTAATAGAGACGTGCTTCCTCAAGAAATGAAAATAGTTAAGACTGGTTACGGTGCAGGAAAGAGAGAGTACGAACTTCCTAGCATCTTAAGAGCAATGATAGTTGAGAATGAAGAAGTGGTATATATGCTAGAAGCTACTATAGATGATTGCTCTAGTGAAGCGTTAGCTTACTGCGTGGAGAGGTTGATGGAAGCTGGCGCCAAAGATGCTCACTTCTACCAATTATTTATGAAGAAGGGTAGACCAGGTTGGATGCTTCGTGTCCTCTGCGAAGAAGAAGACACAGAGAAGATGTCAAACATCATCTTCAAAGAAACTACTACTATAGGAATCAAAACTATTAGAGTAAACAGAAGAATCTTACCTCGTGAGATAATAGAAGTAGAAACAGAGTTTGGAAAATCTCGAGTTAAGGTTTGTGAATTAGAAGGAGAGAAAGTTTATTATCCAGAGTATGAGGATGTGGCAAAGTTAGCTAGGGAAAACGATATTTCATATTTGGATATGTATGATATTGTAAAAAACAGTGTGGTATAATTTATACAAATGGAGGAAAGTGTTATGAAAAAAACTAGAATTATACTAACAATAATAATCATAACAGCAGCAGTTTCCTTTGGAGCGCTCGCGGTGAGCGCGGATGAGACTACACAACCAACCACTGTGCTAAAGACAGTGGCTAAGAAAAAGCCACTCAAGAAGATTAAAGTGAAAGTGTCGAAAAAAGAGATAAAAAAGTTTTTCAAAAAATCTGCTTTCATTGGAAATTCGATTGGTCTTGGACAGAGGATGTTTATGAACAGCGAAGGAAAGAAGATGATTGGACATCCAAAGATGTTGGTTAAAGGTTGCTATGCATTCACGAATGACAAAGGAGGAAAGTACAGCCTCTCATATAAAGGTTATAGTGGACCAGCCAAAAAGGTTGTTAAGAGAACAAAGGCGAAGAGAGTTTTCATCAATATGGGAACTAATGATCTTTTTGAGGGACCAAAGAAAGTTTTCAAAAGATACAAGAAGTACATTGCTGGAATAAAGAAAGAGAGCAAAGGTATTGTTGTATACATTGAGAGTATGACCCCAGTATATAAATCTGGGCAGAAGAAAAAATTAAACAACAGAAATGTAAATAAGCTAAACAAACTGCTTAAAAATTATTGCAAAAAGAAAAAAGACTTGTATTATATAGATATTACGACCGCGTTAAAGGATTCGTCCGGAGGACTAAGGAAAAAGTACACAAGCGATAGTTACGTTCATATGACAATGGCAGGTTATAGAGTTTGGACGAAAAAAGTTTTGAAGTATGTTAAGAAGCAAATCAAAACTGAGAAGAGAGCAAAAGTAGCGGTTAAATATGCGAAAAAGCTTAGAACTTCAAATGAAGTAAATAGAGCAAAGAAGTTAGTTAAGAAACTTCCAAAGAGCACAGTAAAAAATAAACTCAAGAAGAAATTAAAAAAAGTAAAGGTAAAACAATGAGTATTAAAGAAGAAATTTTAAAGTTAAAAGAAGAAAATGATATTTGTATTCTAGCACACTGCTACCAGAATCCTGAAATCCTAGAGGTTGCGGATTTTGTGGGAGACAGTTTTGCGTTAGCAGTGGAAGCAGAGAAGGTGCAAAACAAAAATGTCATTATGTGTGGTGTTAGATTTATGGCAGAGACTGTAAAGATTCTATCACCTGATAAGACTGTGTATCTTTCAAATAAGAACGCAGGTTGTCCTATGGCAGAGATGATGGACAAAGCGGATGATGGACAAAGCGCTTATCACTGAAGTTAAGAAGCAGTTCCCGGATTATACAGTAGTAGCTTACATTAACACTACATCAGATCTTAAGACTGTGTGCGATGTGTGCGTGACTTCATCTTCGGCGCAGAAGATTGTGTCAAAGCTGGATACAGATAAAATTTTGTTTATACCAGACTGCAACTTGGGAGATTACATCTCAAAGCAGATTCCAGATAAAGAATTCAAACTTTTAAACGGCGGATGTCCTACACACGCTAGGATAGAGCCAGAAGATGTGCTAAAAGCAAAAGAGGCGCATCCAAACGCATTGTTTCTAGTGCACCCAGAGTGTAAGCCATCAGTGGTGGAGTTAGCAGACTATGTTGGTTCAACTACAGGCATTATGAACTTCGCCAAAGAAAGTGACCAAGATGAATTTATTATAGGAACAGAAAACAATATAGCAGTTCACCTATCCAACGAGTGCCCAGAGAAGAAGTTCTACACAGTGACAGACACATTCGTTTGTCCGAATATGAGATACACTACATTGGAAAATGTGCTCGAGTGCTGCAAAGGCGAAGGTGAGCAGATAGAACTAGATGAGGAGACTAGAGTTGGTGCAAAGAGATGCATCGATAGAATGATAGAGTTAGGATAAGATATGGCTAAGGCATTAATAGCAATGAGCGGCGGCGTCGATAGTAGCGTAGCTGCAGTGCTAATGAAAGAAAAAGGATACGAACCTATTGGAGTAACAATGAAACTTCACGATGAGGCGGATGCTGATATAGATGTGGAGGGCACTTGTTGCTCTCTTAGTGATGTGGAAGATGCCAGAAGCGTCGCTAACAAGATGGACTTCCCATACTATGTATTCAATTTCAAAGCCCAATTCAAAGACAAAGTAATAGATAAATTTGTAGACTGTTATATTCATGGCAGAACTCCAAACCCTTGTATCGATTGTAATAGATATTTGAAATTTGATGAGTTGCAAAGACGAGCAGAGGAGTTGGGCTGTGAGAAGATAGTCACAGGTCATTATGTCAGAACAAGATACAACGAAGAGACTGGAAAGTACGAACTGCTTAAAGGTGTGGATGACAGCAAAGATCAAAGCTACGTTCTCTATCACCTAAACCAGGACTTGCTATCAAAGGCAATGTTTCCTTTGGGCGAATACACAAAAGATCAAATAAGAGAAAAGGCGTCAGAGACAGGGCTTATCAATGCAGACAAAAAAGAGAGTCAAGACATCTGTTTTATACCTGATGGAAATCATAAGAGATTTATAGAAGATTTCACTGGCGAGAAGATCGGCTACGGAAAGATATTAGATATCAACGGAAAGCAGATTGGAACTCACCAGGGCTACTATAGATTTACAGTTGGCCAGAGAAAGGGCTTCGATGTTACAAGAGAGGGCAGACATTACGTGCTAGACATTAAGCCTGAGACTAATGAGATAGTAGTGGGCCGCGAGAAAGACCTCTACAAGGATAACCTAGTAGCAAACGACTTTAACTGGATAAGTGGAGAGGCTCCAACTGAGCCTATAAAGGTTGATGCTAGAACTAGATATCACAAGCCTTTGGCGAAGGCCACTGTCACAGTATTAGAAAATGGCGATGTGAAAGTAGAATTTGACGAGCCACAAAGAGCAATGACTAAGGGACAGTCGGTAGTGTTGTATGACGGAGATGTTGTACTAGGTGGCGGAACAATAATAGAAGTCGAATAGTAATAAAACTGTGAGTTTTAAGTAGTTTTCGGATTGAATAATAAGGCATTGTTATATATAATATGTAAGGTAGATTTTTTAGAGGGAAGGTAGAAAAATGAAAAAACTATTAACATTAATATTAGTAATAACATTAGTATTTGGAGCATTTGGTGCTACTAAAGCACAGGCTTCCACTAGCACTGCTTATAATGCAGTTAAGAAGATATACAAAAAGTATTGCCCTAAGGTAAAAAACATTCAAAAGAAAGACATATTCGGTAGATACTCAAAGATTCTTGGAGTTCTTTCAGTAAAGGGATTGAAATCATACAAGGTGGGACAGTCATTTGAAGGCAAGTCTAAAAAGACAGAGCGCGTAGTTGTGATTGTTCAGGCTAAAAAGAAGAGCCAGGTTAAAGGAATCAAAAATAAGTTTAAGAGTTATATAAATACTAGAAAAGGAGCTGCTAAGAGAGGATACTTCTCTTCATATGGTAAGAAAGTATTAAACAAGGCTAGCATAGGTTCAAAAGGAAAGTACGTTTACCTACTTATGCTAGATGCCTCAGGAAACAAGAAAGCAAAAGCAGCAGTTAAAAAAGCAGCTTAAAACTATTATTAAAAATGAGGGAAACATACTCCCTCATTTTTATTTTTAAGAAGGAGCGAAAGATGAAAAAGGTTATTGGAATTAGTGTTATAACGATCGTGTTTGCGTTTGCATTTGTGTGCTTTGCTGGAGCTCACACTTCTAAAGCGGAAGAGCAGGCTACCACGAAAGTGCCAGAGACCACTACACACAAAAAGCAACCAGCAAAGAAAATTACACTTGGCACTCCAAAGTTAAAAATAAAAAAACATTATGAAAAACATATTAAGCTTGATTGGAACAGCGTGGACAAGGCGCAGAGTTACAGAGTTCTTCGTGCAAAGAAGGGCGAAGGGTTTGCTCTAATCAAGAAAACTGCTAAGAGCGCGTTCACAGATAAAAAAGCAAAGAAGAGAACTACTTACAAATACAAGATAGTGGCGGAAGCAAAGTCAGGTGGAAAGACTTACACTAGCAAAGAGTCAAAGGCCAAGAGCGTTTACGTTCTTCCAAAGAATCCAAAGGTAGTGATTTGCGGCGAGTGCTTTGTCGAGGGCATGAAACTTTTTGCCAACAAATATAGACCTAAGAATTCTCACTTTGTTTACAAGATAGGAATAAGCACAAGTGGAATGTTAAATGACAACTATATCAACTATAAGGGTAATTCTATAACTGCAATCGAGAGAATCGCTTACTATAATCCAGACCGCGTTTATTTCTTAATTGGAATGAACGAGGCGAAGGGTGGAAACCCAAGCAATACGATTAAGAATTACAAGAAGGCGTTCAAACTTCTAAAGAAAATCAACCCTCATGTTGAGATGGTTCTAATGGCGCTTCCTCCAGTGGGAAGAAGTCACAGTTCAGGATTCGCAAGTAATCCAAAGATTAATAAGTACAACAAGGCATATAAAAAATATGCGAGCAAGACAAAGAATGTATTTTACTACTCAAGATATCGCAAACTTATTTCAGATGGCGCAGGGTATTTGAAAGCAAACGGAGGCGACGGTGGACACTGGAGTTCAGGCGGAACCATCAAAGTAGTAAAAGATTTGAAAAAGCATTCAAAGTCATTAACAAAAAGATAAAAATCAATTACAATAGATAAATCAAACTTTTAAGGAAAAACAAATGGTATTTAGTAGTTTAATATTTCTAGTGATATTCTTGCCAATCACATTGTTGGTATATTATATTGCTCCAACTAAATTACGAAATCTATGGCTACTAATAGTCAGCCTGATCTTTTACAGTTGGGGAGAGCCAGTATACATTTTGCTTATGCTTTTCTCCATACTACTAAACTATGTATCAGGCCTTCTAATTAGTCGGACAGATGAATCGAAAACGGGTAAGCGCAAAGCCTTACTCGCTATTTCTGTTATCATCAATGTCGGACTTTTATTTGTGTTCAAATATGCTGACTTTACAATCGGCACTTACAACTTTATCTTCGGCAAACACGTTCAACTACTTCACATCGCACTTCCAATCGGAATCAGCTTCTACACATTCCAGGCGATGTCATATGTAATTGATGTTTACCGCAAGAAAGTACAGGGAAACAAAAACATCATCAACTTTGCAACATACATCACAATGTTCCCACAGCTTATTGCCGGACCTATCGTCCGATATAAAACAGTTGAAAAAGAACTAAGGGATAGAAAGTGTACAGTAGATGATTTCTATCAAGGCATTATCAGATTTACTATCGGTCTTGGTAAAAAAGTTTTGATTGCAAACAATGTAGCGATCATCTTTAAAGAAATATCAGCGATGCCAAAAGAACAGCTATCAACATCACTTAGTTGGTTAGCAATTTTGGCGTTCACGCTTCAAATATATTTTGACTTTTCAGGTTATTCAGATATGGCCATCGGTATGGGTCGTATGCTAGGCTTCCATTTCCTAGAGAACTTTGACTACCCATACGAATCAAAATCTATTACAGAGTTTTGGCGCAGATGGCACATCTCACTTAGCACGTGGTTCAAAGAATATGTTTACATCCCACTCGGTGGAAATAGAAAAGGTGTCCCAAGACAAATCTTTAACATCTTCATCGTTTGGTTGTTAACAGGATTCTGGCACGGCGCTTCATGGAACTTTGTTCTCTGGGGAGTTTACTACGCAGTCTTACTTATCATTGAAAAATTATTCTTGCGCAAATTCCTAGACAAACTTCCATCTATAATAGGAAGAATTTACACAATAGCAGCATTCGTTTCTGGCTGGGCAATCTTTGTACTTAGCGACTTAAAGCACAGAGGCGATTTCATAAAAGCATTATTCTTTAATGCACAAAAAGGATTAGTGGATCATCATACAGCATATCTACTAATTAGTTTTGGCGCACTTTTGGTAGTTGGAATTATTGGTTCCACATCCATTCCAAAGAGAGTGATAAACAAAGTGCTCGCAAAAAATGTAGCGGTAAAAAGTATTGTACAGATGTTGTTTGTAGTAGTGATACTAGCGCTTTCAATTGCGTTTATAGTATCAGACACCTACAACCCATTCTTGTACTTCAGATTCTAGGAGCAGTAAATGGAGAGAAAATGTAAGATTATTACAATTGCATTATTTATGATTATCCTATGTGGCGTAGGTCTATTTACTGTGCTAGGTGGTGGAAAGAAGTACTCTGTATTTGAAAAACGAGAACTAGCACCTTTCCCAAAGACAAATGTAAAAACTATTACAAAAGCTAAATTCCAGTCTGGCCTAGACAACTTCCTAAACGACCATGTGGTATTTAGAGACCAATGCATCTACACAACTACTATGGTAGATAAAATGATGGGTCGAGCAGAGAAGGCCGATGTGTACTTTGGAAAAGACGGCTATTTGATTGAAAAGAGCATAAAAGCCACACATAAGAAAATAAAAGAAAATGTTGATTATCTCAGCACTTTTGTAAACATGGCGGCAGACAGTATGGGTAGTAAAAATGTGAAGGTTGTTTTGATTCCGAACAAAGAAAATGTTTTAACAGATAAGATGCCAAAGTATGCACCAGTGTCTGATGACAATATCAAGATGAAAGCAATGCTTTGGGAATCATTGAAAGATAAAAATATGCTAGTTGATTTAACTAAGCCCCTACAAAAACATAAAGATGAATACATTTATTATAAGACTGATCACCACTGGACAAGTCTTGGTGCTAAATATGGCTTCCAAGAAATGATGAAATCTTTAAAGCAGAAGATACACAAGAGAACGCCAAAGGTTGTGACAGATCAATTTCTTGGAACAACCTATAATAAGATCCACTATGCAACACAAAAAGATATAATAACAAGATATGACGAAGATGAAGGGTTACCAAAGGATACTTGTGGAGTTGATACAGAAACTACTGGCGAGAAAAGAGAACTTAAAGATATCTATGATAAGGGTGCTCTAAAGAGAGAAGACAAATATGAATATTTTATGGGTGGAAATTATGGTATAGCATCTATTCATTCACACAACACAACAAATGGAAAGACTTTAGTTTTAATTAAAGATTCATTTGCAAATTGTATGGTTCCATTTCTAACAGACAACTATGAAGAGATTATAATGATTGATCCAAGATACTTGGGCGGTAGCATAATGGAGGCGTTAAGTAATGTTGAAAAAATAGATACAATGATAGTATTATTTAATGAAGAAAAATTTATGAATAACACAGACTTGTGGGTATTAGGATAGGGAGCATTATGAGAGAAACAGTAATAGTAATTGATTTTGGAGGACAGTATAACCAGCTTGTGGCACGTCGCGTGCGTGAGGCTGGAGTTTATTGTGAAATCTATTCTTACAAAACAGATATCGAAAAGATTAAGGAGATGAATCCAAAGGGAATCATTTTAACTGGCGGACCAAACAGCTGCTACGAAGATGATTCACCAACATACACTAAAGAGTTGTTTGAACTAGGGATTCCAGTGCTAGGTCTTTGCTACGGTGCACAACTTATGCAGCATATACTAGGTGGAACTGTAGAAAAGGCTCCAGTTAGAGAATATGGAAAGACTGAAACTTTCTTTGACGAAGGCTCAAAGATTTTCAAAGACATTGGAGAAAAATCCATTACATGGATGAGTCACTTTGACTACATAAAAGAAGC
>CADBBS010000083.1 GCA_902793045.1 uncultured Lachnospiraceae bacterium | reverse complement strand
TGGAATTGGATGAAACCTAAGTCCACCCATCTTCTAGCACCATTAAGTTCTAGTCCCAATGGAGTTCTAACTAAAACAATAGAAGCAAGTGAAATCCAATAAATGATATCAGCATATTTTTCAAAGAACTTGTAGCCGATTTTCATCACAACAACAAAGCCAGCGATACCGATCACTGTTGCAAACATCTGTCTCTTCAAGAAGAACAACGAATCATCGTGCGCTGATGAAGCTGAGTATGAACTTGCACTGTAAAGTAATACATATCCTATTAATATGGTAATAATGCATACTGCAAGTAAGTTGTAGTCAATATATGAACTACGACTTCTACTCTTCTGTTTTTTTACTTGTCCTTGCTCCTTAGCCATTTTTAGCCTTCCATTTATTTTTCTAAATTGTTAACGCATTTCTTAAACATATCTCCGCGCTGCTCGTAATTATCAAACATGCCCCAACTAGCACACGCTGGAGATAATAAAACTGCATCGCCCGGCTCTGCGTTTTCGTAACACTTCTCTACTGCTTCTTCTATAGAAGTAACTTTGATTACATTGTCAAAACCTTTTGCTTTGACAGTCTCTTCTATTTGATCTGAAGTCTGTCCTAAAAGGACTAAGCATTTTACTTTATCGCCAAATGAATCTGCCCACTCGTCAAAGGAAACCTTCTTGTCATATCCACCAGCCACAAGGACTGTAGGTCTAGACATAGCTTCGATGGCTTTAATAGACGCATCTGTGTTTGTACCTTTTGAGTCGTTATAATAAATAACATCATTAACTGTGTTAACGTATTCGATTCTGTGTGGAACTGCCTTGAAGTTTTTGACAGACTCGCGAATCTTCTCTACTGGCACTTCCATATTTATAGCAATGGCAACAGCTGCCATTATGTTTTCTAAGTTATGAACGCCCACTAGTGTAGTCTCATTTTTGTTGCACACTTTGATAGGCGAATCATTTTTGTCTGGGTCAAAGTAAACAATGTCCTCGCCATCTAGATAAACTCCGCAAGGAACTTTTTGTTTTGAACTAAACCAAACGAGTTTGCAGTTTAGGTCTTTGGCGCGGTCGCGCAAAATTTCATCTTCATAATTCAAAACTAATGGCTCATCCACATCAAGGTTCTTTGCAATTCTCAATTTACAGTCAGTATAGACATCCATTGTTCCATGGCGATTCAAATGATCTGGCGTAATATTCAAAATCGCACTTACATCAGGGTTAAATGAATGAACTGTCTCAAGTTGGAAACTACTTATCTCTGCCACTGTCACTGTCTCATCTGTAGATTCAAATGCTGTAGTGGTATAAGGTATTCCAATATTTCCAACCACTTTAACATCGTCAAAGTAAGACGCCATAATCTCGCCTACTAGAGATGTGGTGGTAGTCTTTCCATTTGTTCCAGTGATTCCAATCACTCGGCCTTTGCCTGCCACGTAAGCAAGTTCCACCTCGCTCCAAATTGGAATGCCCGCTTCTGCGGCTTTAACCATAAAGTCAGCCTCAAGTGGAACACCAGGGCTTGCAACCAAAACGTCAATATGGTTTTGTTCGAAGAAGTCTTTAGCTATTTCTCCACTCAAAAATGTGACATTGTCCGTGCTCACTAACTGCTTAGAGACTTCGACAAAGTCTGTGTTTTCATCACTGTTATAAAGAATCACTTCTGATCCAATTTTTACAAGTAAGTTCGCTGATGCTATACCACTCTTGCCAGTACCTGCAACCAAAAACTTTCCATGTTTTAGATCCATAATTACTACCTTCTACCTTATTTTATTGACAAGAAAGCAACTAGACAAAGAATAAATGTAATGATTGTAAACCTGTTTACAACTTGAGTTTCACTCTGTCCACCTTCTTGATAATGGTGATGTAGTGGTGCCATTCTAAAAATTCGTTTTCCTTCACCATATTTTTTCTTTGTGTATTTAAAGTATGCTACCTGGAGCATAACTGAAATTACTTCTATTAAATATATGAATGCAACTAAGATGATTATTAGAGGCATTCTCATTACGCATGCCATTCCTGCCACGAAACCACCTAGTGCCAGAGAACCAGTGTCTCCCATAAAGATGCTAGCTGGATAACAGTTCACTGTTAAGAATCCTAAAAGTGAGCCAAGTACTGATCCAGAAAATGCCATATATCCATTTCCTGTGTAGCCAAGTTTTCTAGCAGCCATCATAAAGAATGCTGCAATCACTACTGTCACGCTAGTAGCTAGTCCATCTAGTCCATCTGTAAAGTTGGCGCCATTTACTGTACCAACTACTACAATAAAAACAAAAATAACAAACAACCAAATTGGCATATGCCACTCTACTCCAAATGCAAATGGGATAGTGATTGATGTTCCAACTGTTTTTATTAGATAAACGCAAAATGCTGCAGTCACAACTATCTGTGCAGCAAACTTTTGTATTTCTGATAATCCTTCGTTTCTCTTTTTAACAACAATAATTAAATCGTCTATTAGTCCAATCAAACCAAAACCAAGGGTTAATAGTAAAACTGGAACTATGTCGTATTCCTCTCTTATCGTCTGACCAAACTTAAGCCTTCTAAGTAATGGAATCACAATAGGATTTAATACCATTACAATGGCAAAAGACAACATTATAGAAAGTGTTGTCACCAATATAGCGTTATCTTTTATAAACTGTACTACATTCATATTTCTCTCCTAATTCAATCACAAAGATTACTCACCCAATGTTTTGTCTTTAATAACTAGTGATCCGTCGTCGCCCTGAATAATTCCGTTTGAATAGAATTCTTTGGCGAGCGATTTCTTCTTTGCTTTTTCCTCTATCTTCTCTGTTTTTTCAACGCCCATATAAGGCAATACTTGCTTCATAATATGAGTCCAAAGTTCTGTGTTGTAAGCTGTAGCTTGTGTATTATCTCTTGGGCTATCCATAAGAGTATAGCACACTACCTTTGGATTTTCACAAGGAACCATTCCTAAGAATGACAAGATGTATTGTCCAGCCAAACGACCTGTTCCACTACCTGATGTATTAACCTTCTCAGCTGTACCCGTCTTACCTGCCACAGTATATCCATCTATGGCTGCTGTAGTTCCTGTTCCTGTTAGTACTACTTCTCTTAGAGCTTGTCTCATAAATGTTGTAGTCTTTCTAGTACATGTCTGTTTAACTAAAGTCTTAGCGTAACTTTTCACTAAGTCACCACCATCTTTATTGATAATCTGTTTTGCAATATGTGGCTCATAATAATTTCCACCATTGATAACAGAAGAAAATGCTTGAGTCATTTGAATCATATTAACAGTTAAGTTCTGTCCGAATGAGTTAGTAGCAAGTGTAGTCAAACTCATGTCTTTGTCGTAGACTAAGCCTCTAGTCTCGTTTGGGAGTTCAATGCCCGTCTTTGTGCCGAAGCCAAATCTAGCTTGATACTCTGCCATCTTCTTTGGTCCTAGTTTAAAACCAATCTGCATCAAAGCATCGTTACACGATTGTGCCAAAGCATCTTTCAAGCTTAGAGTTCCATGACCGCTCACCAAGTGACACTTGATGTCGAAATCACCCACATGCTGATGGCCATCACAGCTAAAGGTGTTGCGTTTAGTCACTTTGCCCTCTTCCAAAGCTGCGGCTATAGTAAAAGGCTTAAATGTAGAACCTGGCTCAAACGAGTCAGACACACAATAGTTTTTCCAAATCTCATTCATCTTTTCAGACTGATCTTTTTGAGACATAGAATCTATCTTTGCCTGGGAGTAATACTCCTCTAGATTGTATGGATCATTTAAGTCGAATACTTTGTCGTCCGACATTGCTAAAATATCACCATTGTTAGGGTCTGCTATCACTACAGCAATTCTCTTTGGATGATATTTTTTCATATACTTACGAACTGACTTTTGGACAATTCTTTGAATGTTTGTATCAATCGTTGAAACTACAGTGTTTCCATCTTCAGAATCTCTGATGACACCTTCCATGTTATTATCAGAATCCATGTAACCGTACTCTCTTCCGTCGATACCCTGCAAGTATTTGGAGAAACTGCTCTCCATTCCAATATCAGCTACGTTGTTTGAGTTCGCAAATCCTATAGTGCTACAAGCAAGTGTGTTGTTTGGATACATTCTCTTGTACTTCTTTTCAAACCAAACACCTCTTGTGTTTTTGACTGCCTCTTCATCGTCGTCGTCTTTTATATAATCACCTTTGATATATTTTTCAAATTTTTCAATTTCTTCATACTCTAAGTTTTTAGCCACTACCCAATAACTGTTGTCCTTGCGCTTTTTGATTTCTGAGCGAAGTTCGTCTTTGTCGAAATCGAGATATTCGCTAAGAGCTGAAACTGTAGGCTCTAAGAATTTCTCATCGCTCATAATAACTTTAGAGTCAAGGATGAGATTGTAAACCATAACACTAGTGGCCATCACATTACCGTTTCTATCTTGAATATCACCACGTTTGTAAGGAATGGTTCTACTAGTAAAGCCCTGCTGAGACAAAACCTTTATGGAATATTCGTTGCCTTTAGTCACGTCAATGTATAAAATCCTAAAGCACAACGCAATTAAAGCTAGCACAACTATCGCAATGATAACTGCTAGCTTTTTTTGCATTTTTGTATTAAAAATTAAACCTTGTTTTCTATAACCCCTTGAAGGTTCTGTTCGTTCACTCATAACTATTTATTAGGTATATCTCCATACTGTACAGTATAGCCTTTGTCGCTAGATTTGTATATAGATAACTGATTACCTTTTGCCTGGCGCATACCCAACTTCTTAGTAGCTACCTTGTAAACATTCTCTGAATCTTGGTATGTATTGATTGAGTATTTCAAAGCATCATTTTGAGATTGAACTGTATTGATGTTTGTCTTGATTTCCGCGATATTATTTCTAGTCTCTGAGATTGATGAGTGCAAGAAAAGGTAAGCCATGATTGTGGCACCACACAAGATACCGATTATTGTTATAAACAAAACTGAACCGGCATTGATAGAGTAAGCACTCTTCATCTTCTTACGCTCAGAAACTCTGCTGTTTCTGATTTGTGGGCGATCCTGTACTGCAGGCTCTAACTGTCTAGCAGTGTTACCCATAATGTAATCATTTCTTCTGTAATTCTTTCTCTCCATGATTTTCTCCCCTTTAGGCCCTTTCGAAAATTCTTAACTTTGAACTCTTGGACCTTTTATTGTTCTCAACTTCCTCATCACTTGGAACAATTGGCTTTCTAGTTATCACTTTACCCTTCGACTTCTTGCCACATACACAAACTGGAAAGTCTGGTGGACAAGTACAAGGATTTTCGTTTTTTCTAAAGTTTAATTTGACTATCCTGTCTTCTAATGAATGGAATGTTATTACACAAATTCTTCCGCCTGGATTTAAGTGCTCTATCATCTTGTCTAGCGTTTGTCTTAAAATATTCAATTCATTGTTTACTTCTATTCTTATTGCTTGAAATGTTTTCTTCGCAGGATGTCCTTTTGCTATTTGATATTTCTTAGGAACTGCATTCTTTACTATGTCGCTTAGTTCCTGTGTGGTAGCTATAGGCCTATCTTTTCTTCCTTCGATTATCGCCTTAGCTATAGACTTGGCATATCTTTCTTCTCCATAATCTCTTAGCATCGCTATGAGCTGTTCTTCAGTGTATCCGTTCACAACGTCCGCTGCGTTCAATAACTGTCTTTGGTCCATTCTCATATCGAGCGGAGCATCTTCTTTGTATGAAAAACCTCTCTCGAGATTATCTATTTGATATGATGAAACTCCTAAGTCTAAAACAATTCCATCTATCTTGCTTATCTTTAAATCGTTTAGGATTGTTTCTATTTCGCTGTAGTTACTTCTTACTAGTTGAAACTTTCCTTCAAACTCTTTAAGTCTCTCACTTGCTGCATCGATAGCGTCCCCATCCTGATCGACTCCGATTAGTATTCCTTTACCTGTCAGCCTCTTTAGTATTTCGTATGAGTGTCCTCCGCCGCCAAGTGTGCCGTCAAAGTATATGCCGTCTGGATTTATGTTTAAGCCTTCAATGGTTTCATCTAATAAAACTGATACGTGATTGAAATCCATAAGACTTATCCTCCTATATTCCTAATTCAGCCATATACTCGGATAGTTCTTCCATGTCGATACCATCATTAGAATCTCCAGTGAACTTATCGCTGTTTTCTTTCCATTTATCAACATCCCAAATTTCCATACGATTTCCAACTCCGACCCAGACAACTTCTTTGTCTAGTAGGGCGTATTCCCTCAAAGCTGAAGATACTAGGACACGTCCCAATTTATCAGCTTCGAGGTTATTAGCGCCCGCGAGGAAAAATCGATTGAAATTTCTAACTTTCATATTTGTCATAGGTAGCTCTTCTAGCTTATTAACGACTTTTTCCCAAGACTCTCTTGAGAAGGCATACAAACATTGTTCGCCCAATCCCTTAGTAACAACTACCTGGTTACCAAGTTCATCACGAAACTTAGAAGGGACTACTACCCTTCCTTTTGTATCCATTTTCTGTTTATGTTCGCCAATAAACATACTGTTTCTCCTTGGGCAACAAATCTGATAATTTACCACTATCTACCATTTGTTACCATTCTTTACCACCTATATCAAAAGTTTATACTATTTTTTCCACTTTGTAAACCCCTTTTTTAATATTTTTTAAAAAAGTTTTTCGGACTCTTTTGCCCATAAAAAAAGGAGCTCCGACGAATCGAAACTCCAAATCTTTATTTTTTTCTTCTATATATAATGAAAATCTTATTTTTCCACTTATCCTGAAAATTTACCCCAATTTACCACTTTGGGTATTTTTAAGCTTTTCTACCTTTTATTCTTCTTCTAATTATTATCTCTGCCACTATTGCTCCTACCACTAGTAGAGCTGATAGCACCTGTGATACTGGCCAGCCCCATGGAAGCAATAGTTGGTCTGATCTTAAGCCCTCGATAAAGAACCTACCAAGTCCATATCCACCTAGGTACCAAATGAATACTTCACCTTGGAACGCTTTCTTTCTTCTAAAGATTAGTATTAAGATTAGCACTAATAAGTTCCATGTAGATTCATATAGGAATGTTGGATGAACTTGAACATACTTTAAATCGATAACAGACTTTGGTGTAATCTTCGCCATTCCTTTAAGGACCGATGATGGCACCTGTCCTATTGTGAATTCTTTGCCGAAGAATAATCTCATGGCAAATGGATTGCTTTTTCCCGTTACTCCGCCGTAAGCTTCTCTATTAAAGAAATTGCCCCAGCGACCAATGATTTGTCCAACTAGTAATCCTAGGATGGCTGTGTCTGCCACCTGTCCAAAGTGTTTCTTCTTAACTTTGCAAAAGATTATAGCTGTGACAACTGCACCTATCACTCCACCGTATATGGCAAGGCCTCCACCTCGTATGTTTATAATCTCTCCAAGATTAGCGCTGTAGTACTCCCATCTAAATATTACGTAGTAAAGTCTAGCGCAAACCACTCCCACTATTATCACAAAGATAGCAAGATCAATATTTGGCCAGTCTTCTTTGCTTCGTATAAAACTAAGAAGATACCAAGAAGCATTCCTATTGCGATTATTAGCCCATAAAAAGAAATCTCAAACCCAAAAACGGAAAACGTTTTTGGGAGTGAGTTTATCTTAATGTGTAAATTTGGAAATTCAATTGCTGTTGCAATTCTTGATATCATGTATCAATCTCCTTTATACGTTGAAGCGGAATGTAATAACATCGCCGTCTTTAACTACATATTCTTTACCCTCTTGTCCTACCAAGCCTTTTTCTTTGGCTTTTGCAATTGAGCCAAGTTCAATTAGGTTTTCATATGATACCACTTCAGCACAAATGAATCCACGCTCGAAGTCTGTATGGATCTTACCTGCAGCCTGAGGTGCTTTAGTTCCTTCTTTAATAGTCCAAGCTCTAGTCTCATCTTCTCCTGATGTCAAGTAACTGATAAGTCCAAGTAGTGAGTAACTAGCTTTTATAAGTTTATCTAAGCCTGACTCTTTAATTCCCAAGTCCTCTAAGAACATCTGCTTTTCTTCGTCGTCTAGTTCTGAAATCTCTTGTTCTATTTCTGCACTTATAACAAATACTTCTGAGTTAGTTTTCTTTGCATACTCACGTACCTTTTGAACCTGTTCATTTGAAGCACCATCATCTGCTAAATCATCTTCAGATACATTGGCTGCATAAATTACAGGTTTTGCTGTTAGCAAGTTGTACTCAGCCATCCATGCTTCTTCATCTTCATCTTCCAGCTCGAAGTTGATAGCAAGGTTTCCTTCTTCTAAATACTTTTTGATACGCTCCATAAAGTCTAACTCTTTAGCAACTGTCTTATCGTTCTTTGCAGCACGCGCTGCTTTGGCGATACGACGCTCTAATATTTCAACATCAGAGAATATCAACTCATAGTTAATAGTCTCGATATCTCTTAGTGGATCTATGCTTCCATCTACGTGTACGATATTATCATTCACAAAACATCTAACGACGTGAACAATAGCATCTACCTCACGGATGTTTGCAAGGAACTGGTTTCCTAGACCTTCGCCCTTTGACGCACCCTTAACTAATCCAGCAATATCGACAAACTCGATTACAGCTGGAATGCTTTTCTTTGAATTGTATAAAGCAGTTAGTTTGTCAACACGCTCGTCCGGAACTGTAACCACGCCCACGTTAGGGTCAATAGTACAGAATGGA
The DNA here is from genome assembly GCA_902793045.1 of uncultured Lachnospiraceae bacterium. Lineage (GTDB taxonomy): Bacteria > Bacillota > Clostridia > Lachnospirales > Lachnospiraceae > Eubacterium_G. The sequence continues at coordinate 10,535 of CADBBS010000083.1, read as the reverse complement.
TAGTTAGCAGATTCTGCTCCTGCTTTTGTTAATGAATTAAATAGGGTACTCTTTCCTACATTTGGCAACCCTACGATACCTAGTTTCATATTTTCCTCCTAAAATAGCCTTTTATTTAAAGTCTTTTATTAATTTAACATTATTTACATCAACTTGGTCTTCCCACTCTTTGCACTTATCTTGCCAGTACTTTTCAGACACTCTGAATTCTTTAGTGTTCTCTGGTTTTCCAACTTTTGCGTAAAGATAATTGATTTTATCTTTCTTGCCATACTTCATTGAAAGAGTGCTCACATATTCAAAACCATTCTCTCTCATATGGAGTTTTGCAATCTCTGCATCATCTGCTCCACCTGAAGCCTCATTAAGGATAAGTTTATCTTTCATTAGGTAGTAAGTATTTCTACTCCAACCTTCTAGCACTCTCTTTATACCATCACCTGTGTATTGATAAACAGCAATAACATAATTGTTTAGCTTATCTTTCATATCGATAAGAGAAACGAGAAGTTCTTCTGTTCCATCAGCATTTAAATCAACAAATGTATATCCGATTCTTTTAGGAAGATTTTTTTCCCCAAAACCAGTTGATAGTTTCTGTTTTGCCTTGATACCTTTTTTATTATTTCTCTGGCATTCATTAAAATACTCTTTCAACTTTGTGCCAAAGAGCGACTCACCTTTCTGCCATGCTATAGTGGTGGTTTCTTGTTCTGCTTTTTTCTCACTGCAACTACATCCAGCCACAAGAGTGAGCATTGCAAAAACTAATACTAAACTTAAAACCTTTTTCATAATTGATCTCCTAATTAAAACTGTTCAAATTTACTTTTAAAAGCTTTAACGTTTTCTTCTATATCTGCGCCAAAGACTGCTGAGCCAGCTACTATTACATTCGCGCCCGCCTCTAGCGGAATGCTTACATTATCTAGCTTTACTCCGCCGTCCACTTCTAGCAAGCAGTCGTAACCTTCTCCTTCTATCACAGCACTTAAGATTTCAATCTTCTCCGTGCACTCGTCTATATATGACTGTCCACCAAATCCAGGGTGAACTGTCATAACAACAATCAAATCAACCATTGATACATATGGTGCAATATCCTCTAGAGGAGTTTCTGGATTAAGTGCAAGTCCTGCTTTTTTATCCATCTTGTGAATAGCCTCTATAGTAGCTGCTGCATCTTCGCATGCTTCCACATGTACTGTAATATAATCTGATCCAGCCTCGGCAAACTGTTTCACATATCTGATAGGTTCTTGAACCATCAAGTGAACATCCAAAACTTTATCAGTAGTCTTTCTAATATCTTTAACTACTGGAATTCCAATTGAGATGTTTGGCACGAACATACCATCCATAACATCAACGTGAATCCAATCACTTCCTGCTTTGTCGGCCTTTTCTATATCGCGTCCTATATTTGCAAAGTCCGCTGATAATATTGAAGGTGCTAATTTAATCATACTTATTCTCCTGCTCTTTTAATTCTTCGTAAAAAGCTTTGTAGCTTTCATATCTACTCTCTGCAATCTTGTTTTCTTCTAGCGCTTCTTTAACCGCACAGTCTGGCTCATTTATATGAGCACATCCGATAAATCTGCACTCGTTTGTGTAAAGTGAAAACTCTGGAAAACAATCTTCTAATCTTTCCTTAGTCATACCTGGAATGAAAACTGATCCAAAACCAGGTGTATCAAACACATAAGTGTCATCGTCAGTTTTAAATATTTCAGAATGGCGCGTGGTGTGTTTACCTCTACCAATCTTTTCACTGATATCACCAGTCTCCATTACCGCATCTTCTTTAATAGCGTTTAACATAGAAGATTTGCCGACACCAGATGGTCCGGCAAATACAGTGCTCTTGCCCTTTAAAGCTTTCTTTACTTCTTCCACTCCTTCGTTTTCTGTGGCTGAAGTAAATAAAACTTTATAGCCTGCGTTTCTATAAATAGATGCGAGGTCTTCGGCGAAGTCTTTATCTGCAATATCTGTTTTGTTAAAACAAATGATTGTCTCGATGTTTTGGTACTCCATGCAAACGAGAAGCTTATCAAGCAAGTTCACGTTTGGGTTTGGAGCTTTTAGCGCAAACACTATCATCGCTTGATCTATGTTTGCAACGGCGGGACGAATTAGTTCATTATCACGCTCGAGTATTTCTGTGATGTTACCTTCTTTGTCTTCTTCGTGAGTAATTTCGAACTCTACATTGTCACCCACCAAAGGTTTTATGCTTTTGTTTCTAAAAATGCCTTTTGCTTTACACTGGAAAACTCCTTGTTGAGAATCCACATAGTAAAAGCCAGCAATTCCTTTAATAATCTTTCCCTGCATATTCACCTATTTAAGATTGACTGTATCTTCTATTACAATCTTTCCATTTACTAATAACTCAATCTGAGCTGGGCCCTTCTTCTTGCCGGAGAATTTATAAACGTAATCTCCCGGCCATTTAGCAACGTTGCTGTATTTAGAATTAACTTCTTGTGCTGCACCGTTTAACAAAATTGAAACAGCACCAGACTTAATCTGCTTACCACTCTCGTCCACTAAATCTTCTTTGGCGAAGTTGTATGTGGCAGAGTATTTACCAGCCTTTGGTCCCTTGCTGACAATCAAACTAATGGATGTGCCAACAGGAGCCTTTGTGCCAGGCTTAATAATCTGTCTGATAACTTTTCCCTTTGAAATTTTATTATCCTCTACTTCTGTGATAGAGCCTACGCCAAAGTTAGCAGCTCTGATTGCGCTCTGTGCTGCAGACTGGCTCTTGCCTACCACATTAGGAACTGTAGATAGTTTTTCTCCACTACTATTCTGTCCACGACTGACGATTAGATCTACTGTGTCGTGCTTGCTGACTGGAGCCTTTTCAGCTGGGCTACAATCAATAACCTGTCCAATCTTCTTTGAACTAAATTCATATTTAATCTTCCAGTTAAGTCCAACTTCATCTAGTTTTGCTGTAACGTCACCAAGGTCTTTGCCGATGATGTCTCCTGGAACATTTATCTTTTCAGGTCCCTTGCTAAGTGTAAGATTTATGGTTGAGTTTTTCTTGATGCTCTTTCCTGGATCTTCACTTTGGCGAAGAATATAGTTTGCTGGGTATTCATCTGAGAACTCAGAATCTGAGTTGTAGATAAATCCTAGGCCAGCATCGTGCAATGTATCTTCTGCTTCTTCCTTAGTTAGACCAACCACGTTCGGCATTTCAACCTTAGAAGGGTCTGTAGTTACCTGCTCTTGGTCATCACTCTCAGGAAGTGAAATGCTTCCGCCTGTGATAAGACTTGTAACGATAATAGCAATGATAATAAGTGCTAAAATACCAACACAAATACCACCGATTGTTAGAAGTTTATCCATCTTTGGATTAACTACGTCAATATCGTCTTCGTCGTCATCTTTCTTTGGCACAGCCGGAACTACACCTGGAATCTTTTCACGCTCATCATCTGTAATCATAATGGTTGATGTGTTATCATCCACTTCGTCCATTACGACAAAATCAACATCAGGTTCCACAAGACTTCTCTTTAGATCTGCAATCAAAAGTGCAGTCTTTGGATATCTGTTGTTTACGTTTCTCTGTGTACATTTAAGGATAATCTTCTCAAGACTGATTGGAACATTATCCAAATATTCTTTAACGCTTGGCACACTGTTTTGGATGTGCATTAAAGCGATAGATACTGTAGATTCTCCGTCAAAAGGAACCTTTCCAGTAAGCATCTCAAACATTGTTATACCAAGTGAGTAAATATCACTCTTCTCATCCACGTATTTGCCACCGGCCTGCTCTGGTGAAATATAATGAACCGAACCCATAGCATTTCCGCTCATTGTGTTGGCAGATGCGGCTCTTGCGATACCAAAGTCTGTAACCTTAACTTTTCCCTCACGAGAAATCATTATGTTTTGAGGTTTGATATCTCTGTGGACTATCTGATTATTGTGGGCACACTCCATACCGTTAGCAATCTGAATTGCGATGCTGACAGTCTCCTTGAAAGACAATGAACCTTTCTTCTGGATGTATGATTTAAGAGTAATACCCTCTATTAATTCCATTACAATATAGTACATGCCGTTGTCTTCTCCAACGTCATATACATTCACAATATTTGGATGAATAAGGCTGGCAGCTGATTGCGCTTCGGCTCTAAACTTAGAAACGAAGTTTTTGTCTTTGCTGAACTCCTTCTTCAACACTTTGATAGCGACATTTCGATTAAGCTTGTGATCAATAGCTTTGTAAACATCAGACATTCCGCCTGCGCCCACTCGACTCACTATCTCATATCGATCATTTATAAAACTACCTTTACTTAACATACTACTCTCCTATGGTCTAACCAAGACGGCTGAGATATTATCTTTTCCACCGTTCTCGTTTGCTTGTGAAATAAGTTTAGAAACCGCAAGCTCCAAACTCTCATTATCTTGTACAATGTCCCTTATTTCTTCGTCAGTAACCATATTGGTAAGTCCATCTGAGCAAAGTAAAATTGTATCTCCAGGGATTATTTCCACTTCAAAGATATCAGGGGCAGATGAACCACTTCCCTGCACACCGATAGCTTTTGTAATGACATTCTTCTTCAAATGATTTCTAGCAGCATCAGGAGCTAGCACACCCATTCGAACCATGTCTTCTACTAAGGAATGGTCCTTAGTAACTTGTTCAATCTTTCTATTTACTACATAGAGGCGACTGTCTCCAACATTTGCAATATAAGCACGCTTGCCCACAATAACACACGCTACAAAAGTAGTTCCCATACCGTGGTAATCCTTGTTTGAATTAGCCATCTCGAATATTTCTTCGTTAATGTTTTGAATTCCCGCATTCAAGATATTAGTTGGGTCAATCATGTGTGTTGAGCACGCATATTTAACAAACTTTTCAATAGCTGCTTTTGACGCAACGTCGCCGGCCTTGTGACCGCCCATTCCGTCTGCCACTATGAAAAGATTTGGAAGTTTTCCTATTGGTTCCGTCGACACAAAGATACTATCTTGGTTGATAGTACGCATTAAACCGACATCTGTCTGCCCAAAGGCTTCAATGCTGTTTTCCATTTCCTTAATCATTTTCTAACTCCCTGTTTCTTAGTTGTCCGCAGGCACCATTAATGTCCCTGCCCATTTCCCTTCTTATTGTAACATTTATATGGTATTTTTCAATCGCGCTACAGAAGGCCTCAATTCGCTGTTTTGTGCTCTGTTCAAGGTCTCTTTCGTCCACCGGATTCATCGGAATCAAGTTAATGTGGACATTTTTACCACCTATCATTTTGCCAAGTTTTACAGCGTCTTCTGGCGAATCATTAACACCATTTATCAAACTGTATTCAAAGCTCACTCGCCTTCCAGTTTTCTCAAATAAATACCAGCAAGCATCCAGTTCTTCTTGTATCGTGTACTTGTTAGCTATAGGCATAATCTTTTTTCTAGTCTCATCATCTGCGGCATGTAGCGAGAGCGCCAAAGTAACTGGAAAACCTAAGTCTGCTAACTTCTTTATGCCATCCACTAATCCGCAAGTTGAAAGAGTAATGTTTCTCTTACTTATGTTTGTGCCATTGTCATCTGAGATCACTCTGATAAACTGCATTACATTGTCAAAGTTATCGAGAGGTTCTCCACTTCCCATCAAGACAATGTGTGATACTCTCTCACCCATATCCTTTTCTATGGCATATGACTGACCAAGTATCTCGGATGTAGTTAGGTTTCTATCTAAACCATTTAGTGTGGACGCACAGAACTTACATCCCATTCTACATCCAGCCTGTGATGAAACACATACGGTATTTCCATGCTTGTATGGCATCATTACACTCTCAATTATTTGTCCATCTTCTAGCCTAAACAAATATTTTCTAGTTCCATCTATTTTCGAGATAAGACGTTTGTGGATTTCTAGCGTTTTAATTTCAAACTTTTCATCTAGCTTTTCTCTTAAGTCTTTTGAAATGTTTGTCATCTCTTCAAACGACTCTACTCTGTCAATGTGAAGCCATCTAAAGATTTGTTTCGCACGAAACTTTGATTCGCCCATCTCCAAAATGATTTCTTCTAGATTTTCTAAATTGTAAGATAAAATATCTAGTTTGCTCATATCTATTCCTTTATGAATTCTGAGACAAAGAAGCCATCCATATTTCCACTTGGCAGGATTTGGATCATGCCATCTATCTCTTTAATGTTAGATGGAAGTTCATCTACTGATAATATGCTTTTCAAGTCAATGTCTTGCTTCTTTAAGCCTAGTTCTTCTATCCATCTAGCATTAACTTCGTTTTCGTCTTTATTTATAGTGCAGGTAGAATATATTAGTTTTCCACCTTTCTTTACATATTTAGAAACAGTTTCTAAGATTTCTCTTTGCAAGCTTTGTAGCTCACCTAACTGTTCTTTTGTCATTTTGTTTTTGATATCGCTCTTGTTTGCAATTACTCCAAGTCCTGAACATGGGAGATCTGCCACTACGATATCTGCCTTTTCTACTAGTGATTCATCTAGTACTTTTGCATCGTGCTCGGATATTTTTATATTTTTGTAATCGAGCCTTTTAATGTTTTGCTTAATTAGCTTTGTTTTGTTTTCTGATAAGTCTCTTGCATCTACTGTGCCCGAGCCATTAAGTAGTTCTGCTATGTGAAGTGCCTTTCCACCAGGAGCTGCGCACACATCTACCACGTAATCGTCTTTCTTAGGGTTAGCTACTAGTCCAACTAGCACTGAGCTTATGTTTTGAACAGTAACCATTCCTGCTTTGAAGATGTTTAGACTATCTAGTGTGTCGTAGTTTGAAATGTATAACACTTCATCTACTAACTCTGAGCGTCTAACTTTCACATCATTATACTCAAGGAAGTTTATAACGATTCATTTAGCCCTTCCAGAATTTCTTTGGCGGAGCCGTATTGCTCGTCAAAGAGTTCAATCATCCAGACTGGAACTGAATACTCGATAGATAAGTTCTCTGGGTACTCTGTTGGATACTTAATGTTATCCATCTCACGAATAATAGTTCTTAGGACACCGTTTACGAAACCCTTAAGATGTACGAACTTGCGCTTCTGTACAATCTTTACTGCCTCGCTCACTACTGCTCGCTCTGGCACTGAGTCCATATATTTTAATTGATACACGGACATGCGAAGCACATTTCTAATGACTGGTTTCATCTTGGTTGTCTTTATATTTGAAAACTGATTAATAATGTAATCAAGTTCAATTTGCTTTTCTAATGTTCCCTGGAACACGCGTGTGACAAAAGCTCTGTCTTGCTTTACTAGAAAAATACCATTCGACATCAAACGATTAATCTTATCGTTAAAAGCCACATGGCTCATCTTTCCCTTTTCTACATCTAGGAGAAGATCTAATATTACGTTTCTAGTGTTTACCTTTTGTTCCATTTTAATTCTTTTCTATTAATGAGAAGCGTCCATTTTCATAAAGTGCGTGATAGTGTTGTCTTAAGTATGGATACATTGGGAATTCTCCCATCCTACTCACAACCATATATCGCGCTTTGTTTGATTTAATTAGTTTAGTCCACTCTGCTTTTGTCTTTTTGTCGTAGTATGAATGTAAATCTTGAGTGTGGAAATATTTATAGTTAGGTATAGTATCGGTAACTATGTAAAAATAAGGATTGCTATCCACACAAAGAATCTTGGCATTTTTATCTGGCATATGCGAGTAAATATCTTTGCAGTTCTTTTCATAATCAACAGCCATATCTTTTAGATAACTGTGATAGTTTCTAAATGCAATATAGTTTGTTCCAATAAAGACAACAACTAATAGCGCCACATAGCCTCTTGCAAACCACTTCATAACACCGTAGTCTTTCACTACCAAAATGAGTGTTATAACAACTGTTGGAACCCAAATGTATAAGTAATGTGGGAACAACGCTCCAGTTAGATACATTACAACCGCCACTATACTTTGAATTAGAAGCGCTACATTTAGCCAAACATCTTTTTTCTTTACAATCATTGTGATTTGCAAAACGATTGCGAAAATAAGTGGTAGCAAATATCTTAATGTATGTTTTAGAATTCTTAAGCCGTCCGCCACAAAAGTTTTTGCTTCCATATATTTGAAGTTGAAAATAAATGTGGCATAAAGCATTTCATCCATAGCGCCGTTTATAGCAAACCAAATGAGTATTAGAATTGTTATTACTAGTGCACCTATGATGAAGGCTAATATATTTTTAATTATATTCTTCCAAGCTTTTTGCTTGATTAAATATATTAGAATCACTCCCGCAAGTATTAATACAGGAATAGCATTTGTAAGTCTTGAAAATGCTGCTATTGCAAATGTAATTCCGTAGAGAATTGAGTACTTGTAGTCGTGTTCTTTTTCTTTGTAGGCAAAGAACCTTACTGCAAAGTATGAACTCCAAATGATAAATGGAAGTATCCACTCTTCTACTGTGTTTCCACCCTGTCCACTTATAACAAGACTAAGAACTAGTAGTGATACCAAAGTTAATACAACAGACTTTTTAGAGTTCATAAATATATTTGCAATTTTATAAACACCATAAAGTGTTGCTGTTAAGAAAATGGCTTGTAATAAAAGCATTGTGTAATCACTTTTTGTAATACCAAATCCTATCCATTCAATTAGAATGATGATTGGACCTTTGTGGTCGAAAAAGTCTTTGTAGGGGGTGAGTCCATCCGCCATGAATTTACCCATCGATTTAAATATGCTTGAGTCGTACCCAAAGAATGTGTAAAGCGGCGATGTGTTCCAAGAGAATATTACGAGAAAAATCACTGCACTTACAAAGAACAGTGATGTTAATAGTATTTTGTTTACGCTCTTACTCTTAGCCAAGTTTACTACCCTCTATGCTTCTGCCATTTAAAAAGTCAGATGCTTTCATACGTTTCTTGCCTTCTAGCTGAAGTTCATTTACTTTAAGCGCCTTACTTCCTGTAGCTATAACAAATGAATCTTTGTCCTCGCTTATCACTGTGCCAGGAACACCGCCTGCATCCACTACATCCGCATCCCAAATCTTCATAACCTTGCCATCTAAATATGTAAATGCACTAGGCCATGGGTTAAGACCACGGATTAGTCTCTCTATGCTTTCGGCATCCTTAGTAAAATCAATGTGACCCAACTCTTTTGTCATCTTTTTAGCGTAAGTAGATTTTGAGTCATCTTGTTTTATAAATGTTGCTTTACCAAACTCTAGATTTTGAAGTGTCTTTAAAATTAACTCGCCACCTAGCTTTGCTAATTTATCAAATAGGCTTCCACCTGTTTCTTTAGGATCTAATGTGATTTCGTCCACATCTATAATGTCTCCAGTATCTAAACCTTCGTCCATCTTCATAGTACAAACGCCGCTCTTTTCCTCGCCGTCTATAACAGCCCACTGGATAGGAGCCGCTCCTCTGTACTTTGGAAGAAGCGATGCGTGAACGTTAATACAACCATACTTTGGCAATGTTAAAATATCATTAGACAAAATCTGTCCAAATGCGATAACAACTATCACATCCGGATTAAGTTTTTTTAGTTCTTCCACGAAGCTTTCTTCTTTTACTTTGTCAGGCTGATAAATAGGTATATTTAGTTTTAATGCAGATTCCTTAACTGGTGTGTAGCTAACACTCATGCCTCTTCCTTTTGGCTTATCTTTTTGAGTAACTACAGCCACCACCTCGTGCTCTGTTGCTATTCTTTCTAGCGCAGGCACTGAGAAATCTGGCGTTCCCATAAATACTACTCTCATTCTGCTTCAACCTCTTGTAATTCTTCGTTGTCGTAGAGCCTTCCCTCTACTTTATCTACATAGACAACACCGTTTAGGTGATCGTACTCGTGCTGAATAGCTCTTGCTAGGAAACCTTCTGCTTCCATCTCGAACTCTTCCATGTCCGCGTTAAAGGCCTTAACTTTTACCTTCTCTGCTCTGGCTACTTTTCCTGATTTGCCTGGGACACTTAAACATCCTTCAAATCCCACCTGAACTCCATCGCGCTCAAGTATTTCTGGATTAACAAAGACAAATGGTTTGTTATTTCCTTCTTCATCGCCCACGTCCACAACAAAAATTCTCTTTAAGATTCCAACTTGTGGCGCAGCAAGTCCAACACCATTCGCTTCATACATAGTGTCAAACATATCGTCTATTAAAATTCTAGTACGGCGGTTAACATCCTTTACTTCCTTGCATTCTTTGCGGAGGACGTCATCACCCAATTCTCTTATGTTTCTAATAGCCATGTTTTTCTCCTTTATGACTTAAAATCAAACTGAACATTTACATACTTTAGTTTGTCTGATTTGTTTATTACATCTTCTAAATAGTTTTTCAAATTAATTAAGTTTGTAATACTCGTTCCCTTTATATAAATGATGCTTCTGTGCACATCGTTTATAAACGAAATTTGTGGAATAGATGGTCCAATGATAAACAATTCATTGTACTTCTTTTCCTTAACCTGTTTTATAAGGTTTGCAATCTGCTCTGT
>CADBBS010000082.1 GCA_902793045.1 uncultured Lachnospiraceae bacterium | reverse complement strand
CCATCTGTCACCTTATAAAATCGTGGGAGCAAGTTTACAAGTGTTGATTTACCAGAGCCGGTCGCTCCAATAATTCCAATTTTCTTACCCTTGCCCGCGGCAAAGGAAATATTTTCTAAAACATTTTTGCTAGCACCTGGATAGGCCATGGACACTTTGTCGAAGACAATCATCTCGTTCATACCAAGTTTTTCTGTGCCGTCGTTTTCTTCTACTTCGTAATCCAAAACTTCGTTCACGCGCTTAGCACTTGCGAATGCTTTTGTAAGGTTAATAATAAGCGCTGCCAGTTTCACAAGCTCAATTAGAATTTGAAGCATGTAGTTTACAAGCGCAACTATCTGACCTTGAGTTAAAAGCCCAGTATCTACTTGCTTTCCACCGACCATCAAGATGGCGATGATTGCAAGGTTAATTATTAGGTAAGTGCCTGGATTCATTATTGTTGCAACTTTACCTGCAAAGACTTGGAATCTATTTAGTGTATTGTTCTGATCTCTATAAGTTTCGATTTCGCTTTGCTGTTTGTTAAACGCGCGGATTACTCTTACACCAGTCAAGTTTTCTCTAGTTGTAATCATAACCTTATCAAGTTTCTGCTGAACCTTGTTATACAAAGGAATGGTAATAACCATTATTCCAACAACTAAGAGAGCTAAAACAGGAACACTTATAACAAAGATTAGCGCTAGCTTTACATTTATAGTAAACGCACAAACTACTGCTCCTATTACAATAACAGGAGATCTCATAAGTAGTCTGATACTCATATTTACTTGTGCTTGAATCATATTGATATCAGATGTAAGTCTAGTGATTAGCGATGAACCGCCCAATTTGTCTAGGTCTTTGTCGGACAAAAGCGTGACTTTCTTAAACACATCATGTCTTAGCTTTGTTCCAAATCCACCTGCCGCACGCGCAGCCATATATTGCGCAATAAGTGCGATAGTTAAGCCAACAATCGCAAGCACAAATAATAAAGCCCCCATCTTCCAGATGTATGCTGTGTCGCTCTTTTTAATTCCGTTGTCAATTAACAATGCGACAACAATAGGAACGAGCAAGTCAAACACAGCCTCAATCATCTTTAAGATTGGAGCTAAAATTGAATCGACTATATGCTGTTTTAGATACTTTAATAATCTAAACATCTCTTTGTATTATAACCCATTTTATCTTGATTTTGCATACCTATTTTGATAGTATATATGGGATGTTTTAATAGGTTATTTCCTATTAAATGAGTAATTTTATTTGCCGCAGGAAACGCGCGGCGGAATGGAGATAAAAATGGCAAAAACATATGATGATTTACTTGCAAAAGTTGCAGCTTGTCCAGTAAAGAAAGTTGCCGTTGCATGTGCACAAGATGACGCTGTGCTAGAGGCTGTTAAGGCAGCTAAAGAGCGTAACATCGCTGACGCTATACTAGTTGGTGATGAGCAGAAAATCAAAACTATTGCAGATGTTTTAAAGATGGATGTAAAGGACTTCGAGATTATCGACGTTAAAGATACATACGAGGCTGCTCTTACTGCTGTTAAGCTAGTACACGATGGAAAAGCTGATATGTATATGAAAGGTTTGATTGACACTAAGTCATTCCTTAAAAGCGTTCTCGACAAAGAAGTTGGTCTTAGAACTGACAAGACTTTGTCACACGTTTGTGTATTTGATATTGAGGGAATCGATCGTCTACTATTCTTATCAGACGTTGCTTTTATCCCATATCCAGACCTTGAGACAAAGGCTAACATTATCAGAAATACTGTAGAGATTGCTCAGGCTTGTGGAGTTGATAACCCTAAGGTTGCTCCTCTTGCAGCTGTTGAGGTAGTTAATCCAAAAATGCCTTGTACAGTTGAAGCTGAGGAACTTACAAAGATGAATGAAGCAGGCGACATTAAGGATTGCATCGTGGATGGTCCACTTTCACTTGATCTTGCTATCGAGCCACAGGCTGCGTTCCACAAAGGAACAACAGATAGAAAGATTGTGGGTGATGCTGACATCCTACTATTCCCTGACATTCAAGCAGGTAACATCACATATAAGAGTTTGGTTCACACTGCACCATGTAAGAACGGAAATATCCTAACAGGTACAAAAGCTCCTGTTATTCTTACTTCACGTTCTGATGAGTTCGAAGCAAAAGTTAACTCTATTGCACTAGGTGCTGTTGTGGCTGAGGCTATGAACAAATAGATTTTAATTAGCGCTGTCTTTGCAGCGCTATTTTTTTATAGGAGGAAATTATGAGTTACAAGATTTTAATTATTAACCCTGGTTCTACTTCTACTAAGATTGGTGTATACGAAGATGAAACTCAGCTTATGGAAGAGACACTTCGTCACACTACAGAAGAGATTGCACAGTACGATACAATCTATGACCAGAAAGATTTCAGAAAGAACGTTATTTTAGATGTACTAAAAGAAAAAGACGTAGACCTAAATAGTATAGACGTTGTTGTTGGACGTGGTGGTCTACTTAAACCAATTCCAGGTGGTACTTATGCTACAACTCCTGAGTTATTGGAAGATCTAAAGATTGGTAAGCAAGGACAGCACGCTTCTAACTTAGGCGGACTACTTGCATATGATATTGCACAAGAGATTGATGTTCCATCATATATTGTTGACCCTGTTGTGGTAGATGAACTACAAGATGTTGCTAGACTATCAGGTCATCCTTTGATGGACAGAGTTTCAATCTTCCACGCACTAAACCAGAAGGCTGTTGCAAAGAGATACGCAAAAGAAACTGGTAAGCCATACGATGAACTAAACTTGATTGTTGTTCACATGGGTGGTGGTGTTTCAGTTGGTGCTCACAAAAACGGACAGATTATTGACGTTGCAAACGCACTAGATGGTGATGGTCCATTCTCTCCAGAGAGATCAGGCGGACTTCCATCAGGACAACTAATGAAGGTTTGCTTCAGTGGAGATTACACTCAGGCCGAAGTTGGAAAGATGATAAACGGAAACGGTGGTTTCAATGCATACCTTGGAACAAACGATATGCGTGAGGTTGTCGAGATGGCTAAAACAGACGAAAAAGCTGCTTTGGTAAGAGATGCATTCCACTATCAACTAGGAAAAGAAATCGGTTCTATGGCTGTGGTATTAGACGGTAAAGTAGACCAAATCATCCTAACAGGTGGTATTGCTTATAATCAGATAACATGCGATTATTTCAAAGACCACTGCGGATTTATCGCTCCTATCACTGTTTATCCAGGAGAAGATGAACTTCTTGCTCTAGCACAAGGTGCACTAAGAGTAATGAATGGCGAAGAGGAAGCTAAACAATACTAAATAAAATAGAATTGAATTAAAAAAGGGAAATGAATATAAATTCATTTCCCTTTTTCTATGCCACTTGCTAGTACACATTACATTTCGATACTAGATGCTCTCTTATTTAATTCATTTTGAATTAGAGCATATGTAACGATACTCAATCCAACAACATTTAATATGATATAAATAATGCCTGTGTTGGCTTGTGTACCATTTAGTCTATCTACTCGCTGTCCCTGCTTATAAACCCAGAACCAACCGTAGATACCACATGTAACAAGTGTTAGCAAGAATACTACTGCACCTGATGTATTATCACCATCATTAGCCAAAGCATTCATATCATCAGCCATTACAATTAGCCAATAAATACCAAATAGTCCACATGTAATTATAGTAAGAATAATGTATAGTGGAATACTTCTCTCAACTATTTTTCTATCCATGCTTAACAATTCTCCCTTCATATATTCTTGTATAATTATAATATATCATAGGAAAACACACAATAAACTATTTTATTTTAACCTTCTTAGGTTTTGACCATTTGCCAAAGTACATTACACTGTCAATCTTCTTAAATGCTCTTGCCCTTACAAAGATTTTCTTTAGTTTCTTAATCTTCTTTTTAGAAACTGTAAACTTCTTCTTGTTAGCATTTATTGTCTTCTTAACTACTGCCTTCTTATTCTTCTTGGCATTTTTCTTAGACTTATAAACTCTAACTTGATATCCGTCAGCTATCTTCACAGTCTTCTTCAAAGTAATCTTAATCTTCTTAGCAGATTTCTTCTTCACTGCTTTCTTAATAGTTACTTTGCTAACCTTAATCTGATTAATCAATTTAGAATTATCCTTCTTTGTAGGCTTAACAGTTGGATTAACTGGTGCCTTTGTAGTTTCGTCAGGCTTAACTGTAGGTTGGTCAGTTGGTTTCTCTGTAGGTGCCTCTGTAGTAGGATCTACTGGTGCTCCACCTTTACCAATCTTATAATCTCCGTAAAGATTATCATCTACACCATCAGTTATCATACCTGGGTTATGATCTGGCTGCTCATCATCATTAGCACCCACCATTCTCTGGTACGCTCTAATGTAATCTACATACAAATCAGCGCCTGTGAAATCATCACCAGGTTTATTTCCACTATCAAATGTACCGCCACATGCTAAGTTAATAATTGCGTAGAATCTCTGGTCAAATGGTGCATAACTGTTGCCCATATCTGAGTTAGATTTCCACTGATCTTTTGTACATTTGAAGAATGCTAAACCATCACAATATACTTTAATATTGTCATTTTCCCAAACTACACTGTATACATGCCAATCTGTAGTGTCAGTCTTCTTCTTTCCATTAGCAGTGATGTCTAGCAAATCACTTGTATTCAAGTTGTCAGGCCAAGCTCCACCGTAGTGCATAGCACCAAATACTTTATTAGGAACTCTACCTCTGCCTTCTGCTATATCAATTTCTCCTGAGTATGCCCAAGCACCATATAGGTTGTCGTTTGGAAGCATCCATACTGCAGGCCAAATGCCATTTCCACTAGGGAATTTTGCTCTCACATCCACACGTCCATACTTAACTGAGAAGTTGTTCTGTGTAGTGATCTTTCCAGATTGATACTCCGCTGTTCTTCCATTAGTGTGAGCTGTATCACCCTTTGCGTAGAATGTCTTTTTGTCTTTCTTCATATGAATATTAAGGAATCCATCTTTTACAGAAACTGCGTCTTTAGAGTAATACTCTAACTCCTGATTTCCCCAACCATATGTATCGATATTATCTTCTTCTAATAAATATCCTTCTATTACGTTCCACTTACTTGTATCAAGCGAACTTCCGCTAAACTCATCGTTCCAAATCATCTTGTATCCAGCAGGAACATATCCACCAGAATTATCTGTATCATCCACAGTCAATTCTACTTTCATGTCATCTGGTAGAGAAGGCTCTGCACTTGGATTTCCCTTTAACTGGTAAGTAACATAGTTTCCGTCAATTGCTCCACCTGCTTCGCCATTCTTAGGGAATCCTATTCTTATTTCATAATCTTGACGAATTGGTTTAAACCAAAGTCCATATACATGGTCTACAAAGTATCCCCACTGATTACTCAATGATGCACTATTGTAACCACTTCCCTCATATACAAAACCACTAGAAGCAATATCATTTAGTGCAACCCAGTTGCCATCTACTTTTACTTCGTAAGTGAACAAATCGATATCAGATTTTAATGCTTCTGTTCCACCAATTTTTGGAAGTGGGAATCCCAAAGATCCATCTTCTCCAGCATTGATGGTAGTCCCCTCAAACGGAGTTAAATTCCAGTTATTTCTTACAGGTTTGTTGAAAGTAACTTCCATGTCTGCGTGAATAGATGAATCATTTTTCTTCTGTAGTCTAAGTGTAAATGAGTGGTCTATTCCCTGGAACCAGAACCCTCCAGAACCATCTGTATAAATACCAAAGTTAGTATCCCAAATAAATCCTGATGCAGCGTTTCCTAAAAGTTTGACAAATCCTTTTCCGTCTTTGTTATCAACTAGTACGTCCATATCATCTTTTACTTGGTCATATACAGCTGATCCGCCATTAAATGTCCATAAATGCCAATGTGTAGCTGAACCACCAGTAGAGTCTGCTGTCACAGAACCTTCTGAAGTAGAAATGCTAGTAAGGCTAGTAGGTTGCAATACATTTAATGTCCATGTGTATTCCAAATTTACATTGTTTGTTTTGCCGTGGAATTTAATTTTTGTTGTTTCAGGTAATTTCATCCAAAGAATCCATCCACCTACTGTATCTGTCCACTGTTGCCATTCCCAGCCCCATGTATCATTGAACTTGAAATAATCAACCTTATTGATGTCTTTATACTCTCCACCAGTAGTCTCTTGCATCGAAACTTGTAATTCCAAATCACTCTCATACTGTGCAAAAGAATCCTTTGTTAAAGCAGCTCCATTTATCTTTGGCATAACTGTACCAAAGCTAGTTCCTGCCACACCTGTCTTAGTTTGTGTAGGACCATTCCCTCCATTGTCGTAATACTCCATTGAAGTGATGGCTGTAGCCGCTTTTGCTTTTGATGGCACAAAGATAAGACTAGTTACTACCAAAGCAATAGCTAGTGCAAATGATAAAGTTCGTCTT
>CADBBS010000081.1 GCA_902793045.1 uncultured Lachnospiraceae bacterium | reverse complement strand
AGTCATAATCAAAATTGTATTCTTAAAGTTTACAGTTCTACCCTGCGAGTCAGTGATTCGTCCATCGTCCAAAACTTGAAGTAAAACGTTGAACACATCCGGATGTGCTTTCTCGATCTCGTCAAACAATACAACCGAGTAAGGTTTACGTCGAACTGCTTCAGTTAACTGACCACCTTCGTCGTAGCCTACGTATCCCGGAGGCGCTCCGATAAGTCTAGACACACTGAATTTCTCCATGTACTCACTCATATCGATTCGAACGATATTGCTCTCGTCATCAAACAAATTCTGCGCCAAAGACTTAGCAAGCTCTGTTTTACCAACGCCTGTAGGTCCTAAGAACATAAACGAACCGATTGGCTTGTTTGGATCTTCCACTCCAGCTTTTGAACGAAGGATGGCCTCCGAAATCTTTGTAACAGCCTCATCCTGTCCAATAACTCTCTTGTGAAGTGCATCATCAAGATGCAAGATTTTATCTCTCTCAGTCTCTGTAAGTTTTGCAACAGGGATTCCAGTCCATCTACTGATGATTCTAGCAATTTCTTCCTCTGTTACACTCTCACGGACTAGTTCTAGGTCCTTTCCTTTTACTTTCTCTTCCTCTTCTTCTAACTGTTTTTGAAGTTCAGGAAGTTTTGCTTTGTCTAGATCGTAGTCGTTTTGAGCTTTCTCAATATCTTTCTTAACTGCTTCCACTTGCTCTCGTAGCTCGCCAACCTTATTAATGCTGTCTTTTTCGTTCTCCCACTGAGCAACTTTAGTGTCGTACTCACTCTTAAGTTCAGCTAACTCTTCCTGCAACTCCTCAAGCCTTTCCTTGCTTAAATTATCCTCTTCCTTCTTAAGAGCAGCCTCTTCTATCTCTAATTGCATAACTTTACGTCTTAGTTCATCAAGCTCTGTAGGCATAGAGTCCATCTCAGTTTTGATAAGCGCACATGCCTCATCCACTAAGTCGATTGCTTTATCAGGAAGAAATCTGTCCGTAATATATCTGTCCGACAAAGTAGCTGCACTAACCAAAGCACCGTCCTGAATCTTAACGCCGTGGAATACTTCGTATCTTTCCTTAATTCCACGAAGGATTGAGATAGTATCTTCCACTGTTGGCTCTCCTACCATTACAGGCTGGAAACGTCTCTCTAGCGCTTTGTCTTTCTCAATGTACTCTCTGTACTCATCTAGTGTAGTTGCGCCGATACAGTGAAGTTCGCCTCTTGCAAGCATAGGCTTTAACATATTGCCTGCATCCATAGCACCTTCAGTTTTACCCGCGCCCACTATTGTGTGAAGCTCATCGATAAATAGAATGATTTCCCCATCACTTTCCTTTACATCAGACAGTACTGCCTTTAGTCTTTCTTCAAACTCTCCGCGATACTTTGCTCCAGCTACTAATGAACCTAAGTCTAATGCAAAGATTTTCTTATTCTTAAGTCCGTCTGGCACATCGCCCTTAACGATACGCTGAGCCAAGCCTTCGATAGCTGCTGTTTTACCAACACCAGGTTCACCGATAAGAACTGGATTGTTCTTTGTCTTTCTAGAAAGAATTCTGATTATATTTCGAATCTCATTATCTCTTCCAATAATTGGATCTAACTTCTGGTCTCTTGCTCTTTCAACCAAGTCCTGTCCATACTTAGACAAAGCCTCGTAAGTTCCTTCTGGATTATCGGATGTAACTCTCTGACTTCCTCTTACAGTCTCAAGAACACTTAAGAATCTCTCGCGTGTAATACCAAATTCTTTGAAGATGTCTTTCACTGCTTTGTTTGGTTTTTTAAGCATTGAGAGGAATAAGTGCTCTACTGACACATACTCGTCTCCCATTTTCTTTGCCTCATCCTCAGCACTAACTAAAACGTCATTTAGAGCCTGACTCATATGACGTTCGCCGCCTTGTACCTTTGGAAGTGCTTCTATAGCCTGAACAACACAGTTATCAAAGTAATTGATATCAATGTCCATTCTCTCAATTAGCTTAGCAATCAGACTATCAGAAATAGTCACTAAGCTGTGCAAGAAATGCTCTTGATCAATTGCTTGATTACCATACTCCATTGCTATTTTGTCGCACTCCTGTATGCTTTCAATTGATTTTTGTGTGAACTTATTTACATTCATGACATTCACCTCCATCACTTATTTTTATCTTAAAATAAGTACTTCAGGTTCGCCTGAAATACTCATTTCTACTCTTATATTCTCTTATAGAATTGTGGATTTTTTTAGGATGTTATTTAAAATAAATGTTAAATAATTATGAACGAAAAAAAGAATGAAAAATTACTTTTCATTCTTTCTCTTTTGCAAATCAAAACATAATTTATAAAGCATATATCCAATCACTGTTCCTAATAAATTAGTTACAATATCATTAACTTCAAGCATTCTTCCGCCTGCAGCCTGCAGAAGCTCAATTATCAATATCACTATCAAAGATATTATTAACACTCTAATTATTTTCATCCTATGAAAGATAATTGGTAATAAATATCCGAACGGAATAAATAGCACACAATTACATATCAGCATCGCTACTTCTCCACCATCTTGAGGAATTATTATCTTTATGACGTCAAAAGATTCTAGAAGCCATTCCCATTTATACTGCGTCATACTGAGGATGCCTATGATACCTGTCACCTCTAAAAGAGTAAAAACATACCAAATAAAAGCAAACTCTACTAACGAGCGTTTAATACTTATTTTTTTCTTTATTATCTTTTTAATAATCAAATATACAGCAAAAATTATTACGCTAATAAAAAAAGCATTAATAACCATCGCCATCAGCATTATAAAATAATTTTTCATTTTAAAATTTCTGTATAGTATTAATTTCTTATGCTGTTCCCCTTAACGACTTAAAAAACCTATCATAAATAATAGTAAGATAATAGTGTAATAAATTTCACTTTAACTAATGAAAGCAAATATTGATACCATCGCCTTAAATCATACCACAGCATGCGTTCATAAACGTAACAAAAAGACTAGCATTAGCTAGTCTTTTTATCACAATTAAATATTTATTAACGTGTAAATTTGGAATAGTCCAAACTTTTTTATTTTATTATATCCTCTAACGCCATCACTAGCGCGTTCATCTGTTCTTTAGTTCCAATAGTAATTCTTACATACTCATCGATTCTTGGCTTATCAAAATATCTAATATAAATACTTCTCTCTCGGAGCTTTTCAAATATCTCCTTTGCTGGGATTGATTCGTGTTTCACAAATAGGAAATTCGTCTGGGAGTTTGTGCAATCAAATCCCATCTTCTTTAGTTTCATCTTTGTCTCTTCTCTAGTTCTCTTTATCTCATCAACTAGACCTTTAAAATACTCATCATCTTTAATAGCTGCCTTAGCACCACGGATTGCTGCCACATTCAAAGTATATGAGTTATATGAAAACTTCACATCCTTAAGCGCTTTAATCAAAGTCTCGCTACCGAAAGCATATCCCACTCTCATTCCAGCTAGCGCTCTAGACTTAGAGAACGTTCTAACAACTAATAAGTTTTCATACTTATCAATCAAATCTAAAACAGTCTCTCCACCAAAATCTATATATGCTTCATCCACTATCACCACTGAATCTGGATTAGCAGAAATAATCTCTTCTACCTGTGCTTTTGGAAGAGCAATTCCTGTAGGAGCATTTGGATTAGCAAAAACTATTCCGCCGTTTTCCTTTTTGTAATCTTCGGGATTAATCTCAAACTCCTCCGTCAACGGAATCTTCTCATACTTAATATCATAAAGATCTGCCCATACATCGTAGAATGAATAAGTAATGTCTGGGAACAATACTGGCTTATCAGAATTAAAGAATGTTAAGAAAGCCATTCCCAAAATATCATCCGAGCCCACGCCCACAAACACTTTGCTTTCATCTACATCATAATAAGATGCAATCTCTCTAACCAAATCCTTAGCATCTGGATCTGGATATTTTCTAAGTGCATCTGGCATCATACTAGCGATTGACATTTGAACCATGGTAGATGGTGCAAATGGCGACTCGTTTGTATTAAGTTTTATAATGTCACTTCCACTTGGCTGTTCACCTGGAACATATGGTGTGACTCTTCTAATGTTTTCCTCAAACTTTTTCATAGTTTTTCCTTTTACTTATCTTCTTCCAAATGGCAACTAGTATAACTGCTGCTACTAGTCCGCCAAACATATCAACAAACACATCTCCTATTTTCGCGCTTCTACCTTTAACAAATAGCTGATGCATCTCATCAGTCAGCGCATACAGCACGCACCAAAGCGTCGCATAAAAGTAAATGTATCTCTTCTTTAATTTTCGTATTCCTTCAAATGTTAAAAGAAATCCAGTAACTAGCAATCCTAACAATCCGTACTCGCCAAAGTGCCCAATCTTTCTTACAACAAAACTCACTTTGTTAAAGAATGCCTTTTGCTCGCTCGACGGCAACGAATCATAACTTGGTTTAATTATATGAACAACTTTAATTGTAATCTTATCGCTAAGTGTCTGTGACTCTAACCCATCATCTGCAGAGAAGTCAAATATCAAAAACATCCAGCCAACAATTAAAACAATTAATACAATTCTTAAAATCCAAATTTTATGCTTCATAACCTTTGCTCTTGATTACTTCTACCACTTCTTTAACAACACTCTGTGCAATCTCGTCTGTCTTAGCTTCAGCCATAACACGAACTACTGGCTCTGTACCACTAGCTCTTAGAATAATTCTGCCATCGCCTTCTAAGTCTTCTTCCACCTTCTTAGCTGCTGCTAGCACGTCCTCATCGTTTAGTACGACGTCTTTGTCTTCGACGCGGACGTTCTCTAAATACTGTGGATAAATAGTAACTGGCGCGATAAGTTCAGACATTTTCTTCTTAGCAGTAAGCATGAACTCCATAAGCTTGATTGATGTTAAAACACCATCACCTGTTGTTGCATACTTACTAAAGATAATGTGACCTGACTGCTCGCCACCAAGTCTATAGTCGTTATTCTTCATACATTCGTATACGAACTTATCACCTACATCAGTTTTCTCGTATGCGATGTCGGCCTCTTCAAAGGCCTTGTAAAGACCAAGGTTAGACATAATAGTAGTTGCTACAGCATTGTTCTTCAACTCACCCTTTTCTTTCATGTGAACTGCTGCTACATAGAGAATCAAATCTCCGTCCACTATCTTTCCTTCGTCGTCTATACAGAAACATCTATCAGCATCGCCATCATATGCGAAACCGATATCTAGTTTGTTATCAATAACATACTGCTGCAAAACTTCAATATGTGTAGAACCACAGTTCATATTGATGTTTGTTCCATTTGGCTGATCATTTATAACGTATGTCTCAGCACCTAGCGCGTCAAATACACTCTTTGCGATAGCTGATGCACTACCGTTTGAACAATCGAGTCCTACTTTAATATTTCTAAACGAATGCTTCGCAAGTGACATTAGATATCCCATGTATCTATTTCTTCCTGCAAAGTAGTCGACAGTTCTACCGATATCTTCTCTCTCGGCATATGGAATAGAATCAAAGTCGGCATCTAAGTACTCTTCTATCTGATCGATTACTTCTTGCTCCATCTTCTCTCCAGCGCCGTTAAGAAGTTTTATTCCATTGTCATAAAATGGATTGTGACTGGCAGAAATCATAATTCCGCAGTCAAAGTCCTCAGTTCTTACTACATACGAAACAGAAGGTGTTGTTGTAACGTGAAGTAGATACACGTCCGCCCCCGTCGAAGTAAGACCTGCTGCTAAAGCATCCTCAAACATATAGCTGCTTCGTCTTGTGTCTTTACCAATAGCTACTGAGCAATCGCCCTTCTGACTATAGTAGTGACCCAAGAATCTACCCACTTTAAAAGCGTGCATAGCAGTCAAATCTTTGTTAGCCTCTCCTCTAAATCCATCTGTACCAAAATACTTTCCCATTTTTAAAATCCTCCAAGATTTATAATTCCTTCATCGAAAGCTGTTTGTTTTCAATCAAGAATTCTTTATTGCAGACATCTAATGCTGCATATTTATGTGTAATGATAATAACTGTCTTTGAATTAAGTGACTTGATATTATCAAGTACCTTCTTTTCTGTATTGGCATCTAGCGCTGATGTAGCCTCATCCAAAAGAAGTATAGGTGCATCAGATATGATCGCTCTTGCAATAGCAAGTCTTTGTGCTTGTCCTTCTGACACTCCTGTTCCTTTCTCTCCTAATACTGTATCTAGTCCATCAGGCAATGTGTCAATAAAATCATCTATGTTACTAATCTCCATAGCCTTGCGTATTTCTTCGTCGGTGGCGTATGGATTGATTAGTCTAATGTTCTCCCTTAGTGTACCGCTAAATAGGTAGTTACCCTGTGGCACATATGAAAATAGACTTCTAGTATCTGGACCTGCATCCACATAACTGCCATTCTTTTCGTACAGTCTAATAGTTCCCTCGTTTGGTTTAAATACTCCAAGAAGCATCTTCATCAAAGTACTCTTACCAATACCAGAAATACCTCTTATGGCAACAAAGTCGCCTTTGCTAAACTCAGCATTTCCATCTTCTAACACACTCTCTCTTCCGTAGTTAAATTTGATGTTAGCAAATTCCGCTCTATCAAAATGTTTGTAGAATTCTGGTGCATTTATGTCTTCAATATCTTTATCTTCGTTTTCCATCTTTTCAATTTCAATAATTCTCTCAGCCGAAGCAATAATTGCATAGTAATCTGGCACTACCTTTGTGATGTTTACAAATGGCGCCTGGATTTGACCGATCAACTGAAGCATAGCCGTAAGTGTACCGAACTTCAATGCTCCTGCCGCCACCTTCAATGCTGCCCAAACTAGTGCTGCCAAGTATCCTGCATTAAATACAAATGAGAAACCTGCGTTAGCCAATATACTAACTTTTCTTCTCTTCATCTTAGC
Organism: uncultured Lachnospiraceae bacterium; assembly: GCA_902793045.1. Lineage (GTDB taxonomy): Bacteria > Bacillota > Clostridia > Lachnospirales > Lachnospiraceae > Eubacterium_G. Next base: position 187 of record CADBBS010000081.1, on the reverse strand, counting down.
CCAATAATTAATCTCTTGGTAGTCATCACCTTTTTCTTTGAAGGTCTCTTCCGCGCCAAAGGTCTTTACAACTAGCATACTCTCAATCGCTTCTTGGAAGAATGATCTAACCACACCTTCTGTAGATTGAACTTCTTTGTGTAGCCCTTTGAATTTTCCTCTCAATAACAGAGTGATCATTGAAATA
>CADBBS010000080.1 GCA_902793045.1 uncultured Lachnospiraceae bacterium | reverse complement strand
CAAATTTGATAGCGTATATTCACCTTTTGTATTTGGTTTTATGCTTCCAAGTTCAGTTGTCTTTACACTATGCTTTAAATCAATTAACTTTTGAACTGGTATTTTGCCACTTCCTTCTTGGTAAGCATTTGATTCAATCGTTCTTTGAAAATCTAATCCCGCTAATGAATCAGAACCATTAAAATCTTCTGGAGTAACCGAACAAACAATCGCACTGTTTGCATTCTCACCGTTTCGCTTGCTATAACTCATTCCATTAACGACAAGTCTATCGTTCTCTGACGAGGAATTCACAACATAACCTCCTGGGCACATACAGAACGAATAAACAGTTCTACCAGAGTCATTGTGAAAAATTAGTTTATATGGTGCAGCACCTAGTCTATTATCTTCAAAACCGTATTGATTTTTATTTATATCTTTTTGCTTGTGTTCAACTCTAAATCCAACAGCAAACGGTTTTGCCTCAACATTAAATCCTTTTGAAACTAACATTTCATATGTATCTCTAGCGCCATTTCCAATAGCAAGAACAACTACATCTGCTTCAAAAACTGTGTCCTTTGTTTTAACTGTAATAGCATCATCTTTAGAAATATCTATAACCTTTGTATCAAAGAAAAACTCACCGCCATTTGTTTCTATATCTTCTCTCATGTTTTTGACTAGTCCAGTCAACACATCAGTTCCAATATGAGGTTTGAAATCATATTTTATCTCTTCACTTGCGCCAAACTTAACAAAAGTATCTAAAACAAATTTAATTCGACTTCCTTTATCTTTGTTTCCTGTATTTAATTTACCGTCAGAAAAAGTACCAGCTCCGCCCTCACCAAACTGTACGTTAGACTCAGTGTTTAAATTATTAGTTTCCCAGAACTTTTCAACTGACTTTACTCTATCTTCAACTTTTCCACCGCGCTCAATGATAATTGGCTTATAACCATTGATTGCAAGCAAATATGAAGTAAACATTCCAGCTGGGCCAAATCCAATAACAATTGGTCTTTTGCTTAAAAACTTTTCACCTGTAATCTCATACTTATATGATGGTTTTTCGTTTAAAACAACTACTCCATCTTTAGATGCAACATCTTTATCTGTCTTAAAACCAACAGTATAAATCTTTTTAATGTCAGGTTTCTTTCTGGCGTCAATTGAAAGTTTAACTATCTCGATATCCTTTGCATCTTCTAGTCCAACTTTATCAAGAGCCATCTTAATAGCATCTTCATTAGTTGAATCAATATTTAGTTTTATATTACTAACTTTTATATAACTCATTAATTATTTCCTGCTATAAAACCTGTCGCCCATGCAAAGTATAGGTTATATCCTCCACATTTACTATCTACATCTATCAATTCACCACATATATATAAATTGTCATGTCCATTAACCTTCATAGTTTTAGGATCAATGCACTTAGTAGATACTCCACCTTTAGTCACCTGTGCGAAGTCAAAATCTCTTTTGCCTGAGATCTTAACAACATAGTCTTTTATTAAACAAACGGCTTTTTCTAGCAAATCAGAAGACACGTCGGCTTCCTTTTCAGCACCTAATTCATCCACAATCAAGGCAGCTAATTTATCATTTAATAAACTACATAGTAAATTATATATGCTCAAATTATTTGTCGAGAGCAATACATTTAAATCATTAATTAGGTCTTCTTTGTCGGTGTCGTTTACAAAGTCTATATGTACTTCATTTCCAGAATTGACAAATCTTGAAATATTAAATACAGGTATTCCTGAAATACCATAGTCAGTGATTTGGAGTTGACCGTATTCAGTAATTATTTCCTCACCCCCATCAAATAATTTAATTTTAGCATTAACTCTCACACCACTTGCTTTTGTGATATTGGAATCTGATATCAAAGCTGTTAAAGCCGGCTCGGGATCTCTGACCTCTAACCCTAAGTTTTGAATCGAAGCTAAAACATTTTTAGGTGAATCAATATTGGTGTATGACAAACCGCCTGATGCCACTATCAATTTTTCACACTCGTACACATATCCGCAATCGACAAAGTATGTGCCATCATTAAAATTAATATTTTTAACTTCATTATTTGTTTTAATTTTCACACCTAAAGATTCGGCATAATTTCTAAGAGCATTCACAACTGTAGTTGCTTGCATACTAGCCGGATAAATGTAACCATCTTCATCTTTTGTAATCACTCCAATTCGTTTGAAGAATGAAGTAAACTCTTCAAAAGAAAAACTATCCAAGACATTCGAAATAAAATCTAAAGTTTCAGATGAATCATCATAATAGTCGCTTGGATTAATATTTGTGTGCGCCATATTACAATGACCATTTCCAGTCATTAATAATTTTCTCCCAACCTTATTTTCTTTTTCAAGCAATGTCACATCGTCACCTTTTTCTTTGGCGATGATTGATGCTACTAGTCCTGAAGCGCCCGCTCCAATAACAATTACATTCATGATATGCTCCTAATTGTTTATCCTTAAATAGCAAAAAATACATGCTAGATTTAGCACATATTTTTTGGTTTTATATTAACTTAACTTTTTTTAATATTCTTACTAATGTAGCTCCTTTTGGCAAGTCTAAAATCTCTTCTTCAGAAATTGCTTTAATCTTAACAAGCAATACGCCGTAAACTATAACTGCGATTAAAATTGCAACAAGAGTTGAAACAATATTGTTGTTTGTAAACAATATTAGCAATGTAAATGTTCCAAATGCGGCAATACCCATAATCAATGCCGAAATAAATGGTTTGATAAATATTGCGACAAAGTCATGTTTATAGTCCATATATTTTTTGATTGAAAATGCATTCAAGACACAAACTACTAGAGCAAATAATATGTCGCCAATCACTACTCCAAATATGCTTAGTCTAAAAACAATCATCAAGATTGGTAACACTATCAAATGTATTCCAAGAGATATAGCTGAGTTTTTAATCGGAATACTGAGATGATCTATACCCTGCAAAATCGCATTACTAATGGTCGATAACGAAAACGCTACTACTGTAAATACACTGAATAGCATCATTATAAAAATTTCTACTTCGTCAGTATTCTCTACTCCAAATAGCAATTGATTAATTGGAAGTCCCAATGCTGATAGCCCAACACCACAAGGAAATGCCACTATCATCGAGAACTTAAATGCCTGATTTACTTTATTAGTTAATTCTTCTTTGTTCTTTGCCACATAAGATCTAACTAATGATGGAACCATAGCAGTTGATAGAGCTGCAGCTATAGCAATAGGCATTGTAGTAAGCAACCTATACTTTCCACTATAAATTCCCCAATGTCCAGCTCTTTCAGATGTAGACATATCAAACATCTTGTGCATTATATTTTGGAATATCGGGTTGTCTAACAAATTACTAATGTTATAAATGGTTGTACTAAGAAGCACAGGTAATATTGTAAATGTTAGAATCTTCGTAATTCGAGGATACTTATCTAATGTATGCGTGGTATCCGATTGAATTTGAACTTTAAATTGTTTATTTTTGCGCCAAAGAATTATAGCAATAACAATCAATGCAGCAATGGCACCAAACAATGTACCCATTGTTCCACCTTCTGCTCCGTATGAAGCCTTTGACGTAGCTATTCCTTGCAAGTATTTTGCGTATGCTACTTTATCTGTTTTAGGTGGCGCCAAATGAACAGCTTTATATGTTGTAATACCAACAACAGATAATTCTATAGCTGCAAACACACTGACAAACGCATTAACTATCTGCTCGAAGATTTGAGATATAGCTGTTGGGACCATATTTCCCATACCTTGGAAATAACCTCTAAACACACCCAGCACACAAACAACTGTAAGCGTTGGAGCCAACACTTTAAGCGCTAGGGCTGATGGTGCACTCTTATAAACTGATGTGGCTAACCAATCAGCACCAAAAAATGCGAATAACCCAACAATAACGCCAAGTATTAGAGCAAAGATTAATGAACCTTTAAATACTCTATTGGCGTTTTTGTATTCTCTCTTTTCAAGTTTTTCTGAAACAATCTTTGATACAGCTAGCGGCATACTTTGCGATGATAGCAACAACAAAACATTGTAAATATCAAATGCAGTCGAGTAATAACCAATACCCTCATCGCCAAGAATTCTTGTTAGAGGAATTCGATATACTAACCCTATCACTCTAACAAGAATACCTGCGATCGCTAATATGCTACCTTGTATCACAAAACTGTTTTTGTTAAAACGTTTGCTTTGTGACATTTATAAACCTCTTAGCTTATAGTTTCTTTGTAGTTTCTGCTTGTTTTTTCTTTTCGCCTTTAAACTTAGTTCTACCTTTATCTTCTTTCTGAACTATCTGGATAAATGTTTTACCAGTGTTTAAAGTGATTTCATTACCATTTTCATCATAGTATTTAGTCATACCAGATTTTTGCTTATCTTTATGCCACTTTATCTTAATGGCTTTACCTCTAGTAATGTACCATCCTTTTCCATCACCCTTTTGAGTCATCTTCAAACTCTTTCCATCCGGATAAAGAACTGTATTTACATACTGGATAATAATATTAGTACATGAAAGTTGTTTGTTGTGATTTGCCACATCTATATGTTTAGAACCATACTGATATCTATAATATTTCTTTTTGTCAGCATTATATTTATAAGTAGCATTATTATAATTATATCCAACAACTACCTTCTTCGAAGCATCCTTTGAATTAGGATCTGTTATTTCAAATGGTTTATCAATATCTGCAAAATTAAAATGTCCACCATATGAATCTTTATGATTCTTTCTATATTTCAATTTCTTTCTCTGCTCAGTTAGTTTCTTGCCATCTGCATAACAGTTATGAGGAGCCGGCTTATCACTTGTTCTATAATAAGCATTCTGACCCTTCCAAGAATTGATAACATCAAGCTTACCAGACTTTAAGAATCTCTTAGCATATTTAGATTGACCAAAGTGACAATAAATTGAATCCCACTCATTGGCCATATAAGCAAAGTAGATTCTACAACTTCTAACCGAACCAATCTTGCCGTTGTTATCAGGTGTAGCCTTGTTCACTTTTTCTGGTTTTTCAAACAAAGCCATCATTCTTGTTATGCTACCTTCCACAGGTGATTCATAAATAATAGACGCTTTGCTAATGCCAGATTGTGGAATGGCATCCTGAATATTGTTAATCATAACAGCATAAGGTCTTCTCTTAGCATCTTTTGCTTTTATGTATTCTCCCGTTAGAAAACTTCTTTCCATTCCAGCATATGGATCTGCTGTAGTAGTTTCAACTACTTCTTTCTTTGGCGCAGGCTTATTTTGATTTAGATAAAAATATATGGCTGTGCCACCACCTGCTACCAATACTACTGAAAGTATTGCAGTGATTATTTTGACTTTCATGTCACTAATCCCTCCTATAATTTAAATTATTTAAAATGGATTCCTGGTCCGTTTCCATAGACTTTCTTTCATCATCATTTAAGTGATCATATCCAAAGAGATGAAGCATGCTGTGAGCAACTAGAAAAGCAAATTCTCTAGTTTCTGAGTGATTGTACTCTTCAGCCTGTTCAATTACTTTGTCGTAGGATATTACAATATCTCCCAGAACTAGCTCTCCTGATTCAGGATTAAAATTAAAATCATCATTTTCAACTTTTGAAAAGTCTGCCGGCAAATCATAGTCTAAAGCCGGAAATGACAACACATCCGTAGGAGAATCAATATCTCTAGTCTCTTTGTTAAGGTTATGCACCTCATCATTATCAGTTATCAAAAGATTAACTTCGCAATCATAAGGGCACTTTACAAAGTCCTCTGCTTCTTCAATAACTTTAGTGGCAATTTCTTTGTAATCTATCTCTATTGGTTTTTTATACTTGTTATCAATATAAATCATAATTATTAAATTTAAATTAGATTATCTTTTCTTTTTCTTTCTCTCAGCCATCTTCTTGTCATATTCTTCATAAGCCATAACAATTTTTTGAACAAGTGGGTGTCTAATTACATCGCTGTTGTCTAGACACATAACACCTATGTCATCTACGTCTTTCAAAACTCTAAGGGCAATATCTAAGCCTGATATGGCATCCTTCGGCAAGTCCTTCTGAGTTCTATCGCCAGTAACTATAACCTTTGACCCAAAACCAATTCTAGTTAAGAACATCTTGATTTGAGCTGGTGTAGTATTCTGAGCCTCATCCAAAATAATAAATGCATTATCTAATGTTCTACCTCTCATATATGCAAGAGGTGCCACCTCAATGATTCCTTTTTCAAAATTTGCAAGGAAACTATCTGCCCCCATAATTTGATAAAGCGCATCATACAAAGGACGTAAGTATGGATCAACTTTCTCCTGTAAATCTCCAGGAAGAAAACCCAAGTTCTCACCAGCTTCAATAGCTGGACGAGTTAATATAATCTTGCTAACTTCATTATTTTTAAGTGCTGCTATAGCCATAGCCATAGCTAGATAAGTTTTACCTGTACCAGCTGGTCCTATACCAAAAACAATCATATT
>CADBBS010000079.1 GCA_902793045.1 uncultured Lachnospiraceae bacterium | reverse complement strand
GGTTACCATGGAATGCTGATTGCGCTTTTATTGCTATATTATTTTTAGGGCTGGGATATATTATAAAAAACGAAAATAATATTATGAATAGAATTAATACGATATGGTTAATTCCATTTTTGATGTTATTGAATGTTCTAACCATGTATCTAAATTATAATTATATGGGAAAGGATCATGTTGATTTAGCGCTCAGTTGTATAGGTTTTCCGTTATGGTACTTTCTAGAATCAATTGCAGGGGTATGGTTAATATTCATTGTTGTTTCAAAAATAAAAACCTGCAAACCACTATCTTATATAGGAAAGAACAGTCTTGTATACTATGGACTAGTAGATTTGATGGTTTTTATTCCAGATATTATTATTTTTAATATTCTTCATTTAGATATTAAGAGCACAGGGGATTGGTCGGTGTTGATAAATTTCATATATGCGATCGTAGTTTGTATATCTATAGTGCCAATTAATGAGTTGATTAATAGAAAACTTAAATTTATAAAGGGACAGTTTTAGGGTGTAAAATGAGACTTGATAGAACTAAGAATGCCGGCAAAGGAATGGCGTTCGAAATACTTAAAAATTTTAACGGAATAATATTGTCGTTTGTTTGTAGAACGGCAATGATTTATTGTCTAGGCATTGAGTATACAGGATTAGGAGGGCTATACTCATCTATTTTAAATGTTTTGAACATAGCTGAGCTGGGTGTCGGCACAGCTATGATTTTCAGCATGTATAAACCTATTGCGGAAGATGATGAAGAGAAAATATGTGCATTAGTAAATCTTTATAAAAAATATCTCAGAGTGATAGGGGCAGTGATCCTTGGGTTAGGATTGTGCATAATGCCATTTCTAGACAAATTGATTTCAGGCGACGTTCCTAAAGATATTAATATTTATATTCTGTTCTTAATGAACTTATCTGTCACAGTATGTAGTTACTGGTTATTTGCATACAAAACGTGCATTTTACTTGCGCATCAAAAGAATTATGTAACAGAAAGAATAGATGTAATATTAAACTTTGTTTTCAGCATCCTACAAATACTAGTACTTATCATATTTAAAAATTACTACGCTTACTTTGGATTGGAATTAGTGAGACAAATATGCGCAAACCTTATTAAAGCATATGCCGCAAAAAGAAGGTATCCACAGTATAGAGCAATTGGAAAACTAGAAAAAACTGAAGAAAAGAATATAAGGAAAAAGGTTAAAGATATTTTTACCTCTAGAATAGGAGAGGTTATAACAGTATACGCAGACACTTTAGTTATATCAGCGTTTTTAGGATTAACTTTGTTAGCCCAATATCAGAATTATTTCTATATCTTCACAGCAGTATCTGGAGTTATAGGGGTGGTGTTTAATGCGACCAGAGCTGGAATTGGGAATAGTTTAGTTATAGAGAGCAAAGATAAAAACATGAATGATATGAATATATTTACTCTACTTGTATTTTGGATTAGTACTGTATGCGTAAGTGAATTTATTTGTATCTACCAACCATTTATAAAGATATGGGTAAAAGAAAACAATATGCTTCCATTTGGAATAGTGGTATTGTTATCTATTCTGTTCTTAGTAGAGCAGTATAGGAAGGTATTAGAAACATATAGAACAGCTGCAGGCACATGGCATTACGATAGATGGAGACCTCTGATTGCTGGACTTGTAAATTTAGCACTTAATTTATCTATGATTAATTTTATAGGCCTTTATGGAGTTGTTTTGTCAACGGTAATCAGTCAATTGTTTATCTCAATTCCATGGATAATAAAGAATATTTTCAAGAATGTATTTGATACATCTTCAAAAAAGTTTATATTACTTAGCACGAAGTGTGCTGTTTTTTCAATAGTAGTTATGGTTGCACTATCTTTTGTTTCCATCAAATTGCCAATAGATGGAGCTCCAGTAATTGCTATCAGAATCATAATTGGATTACTATTATCTAATATTATATTTATAATAGGATTCTTTAAAACAGATGAGTTCAGCGGATGCATTAATTTAGTAAAAAAACTTATTTCTAGATAAAAAATAGGAGAAATAACGGATGAAAAAAGGGATAACATTTATTGTTCCAGTTTTTAATACATCTAAGACAATAACTAGATGTATTAGAAGTTTGGTTAGATTTAGGGACACATATGTAGTGGCAGTGGATGATGGTTCAACCGACGATTCAAGAGATGTTTTGGAAAAACTCGCTACAAAATATGATAACCTGACGGTTGTACATTCAGAGAATGAAGGAGCATCTTCTGCTAGAAATATAGGCTTACAGCATGTCGAAACAGAGCTAGTAGGCTTTTGCGATTCAGATGATTATTATCAGCAGTTTAATCCGCTAGATTTTACCGATGGCACTGTGGAATTAAGAGTTTTTTCTTTTGAATACAAAGGAAATAAAAAATATCCAGACAATAGCCTTTACTTAGAGGATAAAATAATGTCCTCAAGACAATATTTGGAAGAAATGAGAGATCATTTCTATACTATGTTTTTTGCGGCAGTATGGAATAAAATTTACAAAGTGGAGGTTATTAGAAAAAACAATCTGAAGTTTGATGAGAGTATTAAAAGCGGGGAAGACACAATATTTAATGCGGAATATATAAAATATATAGAGAAGGTGGCAATACACACAAATAAAATATGTAATTATTTTTTGTTTGAGAGAGATGATAATAGGAGTGTTGATGATGTGATAAGGTATTATCAAGACACTGTAAAAAGGCTAAAAATATTTAGAGAAATATGTCATGAAATGGATATAGACATCGATGGACAGTTCTACAATCGTATGTCTATGGAAATGATTGAACCGGTTAAATATATTCTTAATAATTATAAAAAGAGAGAAGCAATTGTTCAGTTTAAAAAGTTGTTTGATAACGAAGTTGTTATTGAGAGTTTACAGCATTATACAGATGACAGTCGTCGTGTTAGATTATTGGCCAGTTGCGTACCATCAGGAAAATGGAATAAAATGTATCGATTAGCAAAAGCAATTTTATTTATTAAGAGAGACTTTAACTGAAAATAATTACAAGTCGCAAAATCAAAAGAACGGAACAAGAGTAATTATGAATGCAAAAAAAATTGACAAAAGAATAATAGCATTAGCCATAATAGGATATGCAGTACTACTTTTTTTAGTGCAGTTACAGTATCCAATGGGAGCTATTAATGAAGAACCAATTAGGTATAAAATTCCTTATTTTATTTTCGAGAATGGGAGATTGCCAACAGCTTGGGATATGTCTACCTATGATCATAATATTTGGGCCTTAACATATGCTAATAGCGCAGATGGATCTTTTATTATAGAAGCCATTTTTATGAAAATTTTTTCATTAATGGGAGTTGGAAACGCACACTTATTCATAGTAGCTAGAGGAGTAAATATATGCTTTGGCTGCATATTTGTTTATTTGATGTTTAAAATTGCTGATGAATTATTTACATCAAACAAAAATAAATATGTTTTTGTAGCTATTGCATCCTTATGGAACTGGGTTGCTTACTCCTTCCAATTTATTTGTTTTGAGGGCCTAATGCTAGTTGGAGTGGCGCTTGTAATTCTTTTTATATTAAAAGGAATAAATAGTAAATGGGATTACAAGAGTTGTATAGGACTTGGAATTGGAAATGGTTTGATATTAATAGGCTATTTGGATGGAGTAGGATTTTGCATTGTTTCCGCCATCGCTTTTTTAAGCACATACATTGTATGTATAAAAGAAAAAGGGAAATACTTAGATATGATAAAAAAAGGTTTCCTAATATTGATAGAAGCATTTATCCTATCCGGATGGTTTTATATAAGAAATATAGTCTTATATGGCAGTGTAATGGGGAAACAGTTTCCTTTAAAGGAATGGGTACGCGAAGAATTAACTAGCGAAAATAGGGCTATAGTAGCAAGAGAAAAAATGTTCCAGATTAAAGGATTTTTCCTGTGGGTGAAAGGTCAAATAGTAAGTTTTTGTGGGAAAAGTGTAAATGTTGATAACAAACTGTTTAGTATGTTTTTTGTTCTATTGTCAATAATAGTTTTGACATTACTTGTTTTAGGGATTATTAAAGTATTTAAGAATGAATGGAAAGAATACACAAATGGTATTAAAATATTTACTATATGCATGATTGTAGGTATGATATTTACTGTTGCATTAGACTGGTACTATAATGCCTTCGTGGATTATATCCCAAATTTTGGAAGGTATTTGTTGCCTATGACTATTTCCTTAGTATATTTTCTAATAAAAGGATTAGATTATATAGAGGAGAAGAGTAAAATTAAAGTCATCACTAAAGGTTGGCCAATTATTATTGTCTTTATGTTGTCATTATACTTAACAACATATTGTTATTTAATTAAACAATAATTAGTATGAACCAAGGAGAAATTAAAATGGATTCTTTAAGAGATAAACAACTAGAAATGCTAAAGATAATAAAAAGAATTGATGAGATATGCCAAAAAAATGCCATTAAGTTTTGTTTAGCTTACGGGACAACTCTGGGAGCTGTTAGACATAAGGGATTCATTCCTTGGGATGATGATGCAGATATATACATGAGTGTGGCAGATTATAAAAAGTTTGAAAAAATATGGAAAGAGAATTATTCTGACGATCCATCTTTCTTTTTACAGAATTATAAGACGGATAAAAAATATCCAATGTCTTTGCCCAAAATAAGAAATACAGCTATCGATGTAAAAGAAAAATACTTTGAAAATATTGGAATTAAAGAGGGCATTTGGGTAGATATATTTGTTGTAGGGTATTATAGTGATAATATTATAATCAAAAAGATTCAAAACATAGCAATTTCATTAGGTAATTTTCTGGCGCATAAGTACTTTTATATTAGTAAAAACGATTTTGTAAAGAAACATCATAGCAAAGTGGGATTAAAGGCAGCTTTATTTAGGTTATGCCCCGATATAATTAGAATACCTATTATAAAAATATTATTTAGATTATCTTATAATTCAAAAAAGAAAAAACATATTAAAGATTTACCAAATAATCTTCCACTGGGACATAATTATTTAGAAGAGTTTGAAAAAGTAGATTTTGAAGATACTAAAATAGCAATACCTGCAAAGTACGATGAATACTTAACTGAAATATTTGGTGACTATATGACACCTGTAAAATATCAACATGACACTATATAATATATTAAATAGAAAGAGGAACAGAAAATGGATTTCACAAACCAATCATTTTTAAAAATTATAGACTACAAGCCAGAGGATTTGGCGCAGTTGATAGACTTAGCAGCAGACTTGAAGGCTAAGAAGAAGGCTGGCGAGGCTCACGATGTGTTAAAGGGCAAGAATATTGCCATTATCTTTGAGAAGACTAGCACACGTACTCGCTGTGCGTTTGAAGTGGCAGCTCATGACTTAGGTATGGGCGTTACTTACCTTGATCCATCTGGTTCGCAGATAGGAAAGAAGGAGAGTATTGCCGATACTGCTAGAGTGCTAGGTAGAATGTTTGACGGTATCGAATATCGTGGTTTTGAGCAGACTAAGGTGGAGGAGCTAGCTAAGTATGCTGGAGTTCCTGTTTGGAACGGACTTACTAATGAGAGTCATCCTACACAGATTTTGGCGGACTTTTTAACTTTGAAGGAGAAGTTTGGTAGCCTTGAAGGCTTAAAGTTTGTATATATGGGAGATGCTAGATATAACATGGGTAATTCCCTTATGATAGGTGCGGCTTTAATGGGTATGCACTTTGTGGGATGCGCGCCAAAGAAGTATTGGCCAGACCCAGAATTAATCGATAAAGCTAACTCAATTTCATCACAAACTGGTGCTACCATAGACTTCACAGAGAATGCCCTAGAAGGCACAAAAGATGCTAATTGTATCTATACAGACGTGTGGGTGAGCATGGGCGAGCCAGACGAAGTATGGGAGGAGCGAATTAACGATCTTACTCCATACCGCGTGACTATGGATTTGATTAAGAACGCATCTGATAATGTTGTGTTTATGCACTGCCTTCCAGCATTCCATGATTTAAAGACTACTATTGGACAGGAAATCAATGATAAGTTTGGTTTAACGGAGATGGAAGTGACTGACGAGGTCTTTGAATCGGACTATTCGGTGGTCTTTGACGAGGCTGAGAATAGAATGCATACTATCAAAGCTGTTATGGCAGCTACTTTGGGGGCAAAGTTTTAAAGGCTTTGCAGCAGAATTGAAAGGCTAGAACAAATAGAAGGATTTTGAGGAATATGCGAAAGAAACTATTGGCAAGTTTAATAATAATGGTGTTGGCGATTGGGTGTATGGCGCCTGCTATGGTGAGCGCAGACACTTACGTCAGAAGTGGATTTGCGTGCAAGAAAGGTAGCAACGTTTACTTTGCGTTTACATCTACCAAGAAGTCTACACCTATTTATAAGTTTAATACAAAAACAGGAAAGACTGTTAAGGTGGCAATAAAGAGGGTTAAACTTAAAGAGTTTAAGCACTTGAGCACTAATGGTAAATATCTTTTCTGTGCAGCGCGCCCAGCTAGGAGCCTAAGTTGTACTTATATTTATAGAAT